>JAGLWB010000330.1 GCA_023133655.1 Bacteroidales bacterium | reverse complement strand
TCCCAAGGGTTGGGCTGTTCGCCCATTAAAGTGGCACGCGAGCTGGGTTCAGAACGTCGCGAGACAGTTCGGTCCCTATCTGTTGTGGGCGTTGGAAGTTTGAGGGCACCTGACTCTAGTACGAGAGGACCGAGTTGGACAAACCTCTAGTGTACCTGTTGTGGCGCCAGCTGCATCGCAGGGTAGCTATGTTTGGATGAGATAAGTGCTGAAAGCATCTAAGCACGAAACTTAGCCCAAGATGAGACTTCCTTTAAGGGTCGTTCAAGACCAGGACGTTGATAGGCTGCAGGTGTAAAGCCAGTAATGGCAAAGCCGAGCAGTACTAATTACCCGTTAGCTTTCTTAATATGATGCATTTTAGCATCATCCTAGCCTGTGTTTTCTTTCATTATATGTCATTAAAATTATTTACCCAATTATTTAGGGTATGAAGATTGTATGGTGACTATGGCGGTGGGGTCCACCTCTTCCCATTCCGAACAGAGAAGTTAAGCCCACCAGCGCAGATGGTACTATTCGAGAGAATGGAAGAGTATGTCGTTGCCAGCTCTTATTGAAAAACCCCGGCGTTAACCGGGGTTTTTTGTTTTTATGTCTACAATCTACTTCCTTATCATAATTTTCTCTTCCCTCCGTTTGTGAAAATAACTATCTTTGAAAACTCCTAATCAGTGTTTCAATGCACATATTCAAAACCATATTTAATTTTCACAACATCTCCTTTTTAATAATAACTTTGCTTACCGGTATTAACGGTTTGGCTCAAGATACAACCGAAAATATTCAAAATATCGACTCCTGTGCTATTTTATATTTTACTCCAAATGACTTTCTTAACTTTAATGTAACAACCCTTCGACTTGATACGACACTGAATAATCTTCAAACCTACGACCCTGTTACAAAAACCGGGAAGTTTTATGCAACTCTCGGAAATATCGGACTCGCTCATAAAAACCTGGTCTTCTCCCCTACTTTCCGTGCTGGATTCGATCTCGGAATACACTCATTCGACCAATACTTATATAGCTCTAATCGTTTGAAATATTATACTACCCCAAAAGCATATACCGAACTGTTTTATGTGATGGGAAAGTTAAAAGAACAGTTCTTCCGTATTAATCATAGCCAAAAAATTGGGAAAAACCTTCATGTCGGAGTCAATTTCAGAATAATTGATGCTTTTGGAGATTTTCAACGTCAAAAATCAACCAATAACAACGTTGCCTTTAAAACCAGTTACTTTACAAATAACAAAAGATATGGTATTATCGCCAGCTATCTGTTCAACTCCATAAAAGCCGAAGAAAATGGTGGTCTTATGGTTGATTCAATATTTGAAAAAAAATTAGAATCCGACACAAAACAAATCCCAGTTAATCTTACAGCAGCCGAAAACAGGTTGAAAAATTCTCATATCCAAGTTAACCATTACTACCAAATTGTTAAACCAGATTCATCAGATATTGAAAAAAACAAATCCAACATTTTTAGCCCCGGAATTTTACACCAATCAATTTCCTTTTCAAAACAATCACTAACTTATGAAGATCAAAACCCAAACTACGACTATTATCCTACTGTTTACTATGATAGCCTTCCATCAAATACCGAGCTTAAACTAAAACAACTGGAAAATGCCTTTTCATGGACCAATACCATGGATCAAACCTCCCCCCTGTCACTTACACTCGGATTAAAATATCAATACACAAAAGTGACTGAAATACTAAACTGGACATCCTCTCAGAGTACAAATTATTTGCATTTCATCTATTCAGGAGCTCTGATAATCAGACCATCACAGAATATGAGCTTCAAAGCTAAAGCTGAATGGATTAATGGAGATATAAATAATAATGATCATCAAATTAAAGCAACCCTCAATAACCATTTCATAAGAAATGACCAATTGTTTTCCTTGTTAGAATTATGGGCAACGTACAGCAGTCAATCGCAACCTTGGTTTTTTCAATACTATAACTCAAATTATTTTCAGTGGAATGAAAATTTCAATAAAATTAATATGCTCGCTGGCGGACTTTCCTATCATCAATCTTTTTGGAAAACTGGCATTAACTACTACCAACTGAGTGATTATGTATATTTTGCTCAGGACACTCTACCGGCACAATTTCAGGGAAACATTGATCTGTTTCACCTTTATATTGATAATAATTTTCAAACACCAACATTTGATTTTTATACGAAGGTTGTCTATCAAAACCAATCAAACAAAGAAATTATCAGACTTCCAACACTGATGATAGATTTTTCGGCTTATTATCAGAAACTCCTTTTCAAGAAAGCATTAAAAATTCAGGTTGGCCTCGATGCTTTTTACAATACATCATACTATGCCGACAATTACATGGGTGCAATACGATCGTTTTATCTGCAAGACGAAAAAAAAATAAATAACCTCTTAATATTGGATGCTGTACTTAAATTTCAGGTAAAAACAGCCCGCTTTTTTCTGGCATGGAAGCACTTCAACAGCATGTTAGGTGGAAATGACTACTATTTCGTTCCACATCATCCGATCCAGGGTGCACGTATTAATTTTGGAATTTCATGGACTTTCCATGATTAATACCCCCTATTGGGGCACCCAATATCCAGCCGCCGCCACCTATCCATTTACCATATTTTGCCATATTTTTGGTTTACGCTGAAAATTATCACTTGATATTTTCTGCCATAGGCAATCCATAATCTTCCACCATCTTAATATTCAACGTTTCCAGTTGATCAAGGATTGGGTTATAAATCTCAGGGATGACAGGGATATAAACACCTGTTGAGTTTATTTTCCCCTTGAAGATCATATCAACAGCGCAGGCAGCAGGCAATGCTACGGTGCGGGCAATAGAAGTATCTGTTTCCATGGTTCCAAAATCAAGCATTCTTGATTTGATAACTTCCTTCTCCCCATTAGGGTATTTTGCAACAAAAGTATGTTCCAAAACAACCATATCGCGTTCATCCGGTTTGATCATCATTTTTGAAATCATAAGGTCAGAAGTGATATCAAAAGCAGAAGCTTCTTCTCTGTTCATTGGTGTGTCGTTAAAAAGGCCCGTCCATTCCATTGCAATAATGGGATTCGAATCTTCAGCTACACCCAATTTCTCAGCAACCTGTAACCGGATATCATTTTTATCAGAAACGCCAACCAGCTTTGCGAAAAAATCAAGATACGTCAATCCTTTTACGTCTAAAGTATCTGAATTAAACAGCTTAAGGGTTTTAAAAGCATCAATCACTTCACACCATTTATCATAACGAAAAGTACCTCTGAACATAGTTTTTGTTTCAGGTATGCCATATATATCAATATAAGGCAACGAATCCCTGTTTGGGTATACATTAAGTACACCAACATCAGGGAACTGTTCTTTAATCGGGTTCTTAAAAAGGTTTTCTGTTGGTACGTATATCTCTTCCCCTTTCCTTAGATATTTTCCATCATTGTTACTTGCCATTAAAACACCTTTTGGTGCCCAGGAAAACTTATAATTAAAAGGATTACTCTCTACCTCGGGGGCAACAAGGGCCCCACAAAATGAATAAAACTCCTCAATTTCCCCTCCTTTAGCACGTACATGGTCAATGATACGCATAGCCGACATATGGTCTATTCCCGGATCAAGGCCAATCTCATTAAGAATAATGATCCCGGCGCTTTTGGCATCAGCATCAAGAGCTTGCATCTCAGGCTTGACATAGGATGTTGTGACCATATTTTTCTTATAACGGATACATTTCTTAGCAACCATAACATGATATGCAAAAGGCAATAAGCTAACAGCCAGATCATGATCTTTAACCAGTTGATCCAACTCATCATCCTGGTCAACAGTCCAGGTAAGCGCAGTTCCGTTCGGATGACCGGCAATCATATTATCAGCTTTAGATTTTGTGCGTGTAGCAACAGTAACATGATATCCTTTGTTTAAAAGATATGTTACAATTGGTTTAACAACCATTCCGGCTCCAAGAATAAGTACTTTTTTCATAGGTTTAATGTTTTATTAGCTGTATGAATTACAATTAATTACAATGGATTACTATCAGTTATTACTCCAAAATTATCTACAAATACTCTTTAATATACTTAAACTCAGGTGTTAATTCACCTTTATGAAGGATAAGCGCTTTTTTAATAGGGCCCGGAATATCCAGCTCCTCAAACGGACGATCATAATCGGCAGCGGCAATTCCCTTTATGTATTTCCATAAAACATCTCCAAAAGCAATTGACGATTCTCTTGGTAATTCGGAGGGTAAAATGTCAACAGCCATATCCAGAATACCGTCTCCTTTAAATCCCATAGTTATCTCTTCCGTAAATGGATTGTACACAAATACAGGATCTTCAATCTCAGTCCCCTTATACGTACATTCAATCGAACCGTCCGGATCGCATGTTATATCACCAATAACCTTTATCCTGGGCTCACCGGAAGAATATAATTTTCTTAAATAATCCTTAGTGACGATTTTGGGATACCGATCATCCCAATACATACAGTTCATAAGCACTGTAAGATGAGGAATATATTGTTCAAACTGACTTTTGTATTTTTCAGGATATTGGTAATAATCAAGCAATTCAAATTGATCATTGCTTTCAATGGGTTCCACAATATGTTCTTCCCTAAAAACTACTTTATAAATCACATTCCCGGGAAGATTTTTTCTCTCTTCTAATGAAGCCAATTCATTGGCATTTATCTCTTTCAGCGGCAATAATGATGCGATCTCCTGGGCGCCATTTGAAACATTGCCATACCCTGTAAAACCTATGACTAATGGGGTTAATTCGGCTGGTAAACCATTCTCTGCTATTTCCTGTCCAACTTCGGATATTACCTGACGGGCTTCTTCAAGTGAGTGATATTTATGGGATTGTTGGATTCTTTCAAAGGGTGTATTAATTCCTAAATACGTAAGGCGTTGCCCCAGCGACCATAAAGAGTTGATCATTCCAGCCAATCCGGCAAACCGCCCAAAGAATATTAATCGCTGCCCTGTGTCATTAAGCACTTTCTCATAATCAATCAGGTTACACTTCAGCTCCATCATTTTTTTCAGCATGGGCATATTATATGACTGGCCTTTAATCACGTGAGAAAAAAACATGTATGTTTTCTCCATTTCAAAAAAGGAAAGAGGTATCTCTTTTACGCCAAAAATAATGGAACAATCCGAAAGGTCGTTAACAATTTTGGCTCCGGCAATTTCAAATTCCTTGTCCGGGAATATTCTTTTCGGAGAGCTCTGCACATTAAACGATAAATGGTAGTTGTTAATCAAATTTTTAATGTGTAGTGGTGCCAAAGGGACCCTACGCTCCATAACATATTTATCCTCGTGTCGAATGCCAATGAGATTGTTCATAATGATAGTTGTTTTGGAGGGCAAACATACAAATATTTATTTCAATATTTTATTAATAAAACAATCAAAATATGAATAGTTATTTTGATTCTTATTGGCAAGTTCTAAAAAAAATAATTATGGATTAAATTCATTCAAAAAGCAGATATTTTTACTTTGCAATTATTTTCATTCACTTTATTTTGTACCTTTGCAGGCTTAAAATATTATATATAATATTTAATATATGATGTTTTGTAATTAAGCAGTACTTAAAGTGAACTAAAGTTCCATAAGTGCCTAAAGTACTTGAAGTGAGCTAAAGTGCCTAAAGTACTTAAAGTTATAAGAATGGTTAATAAGGAATAGCAATAAATTGGAATTTTAGGCAATCTAGGCTTTCCAAACTCAAGGCACTGATTAAGTTATAATATTTTTAATATAATTAAAATGATAAACGAACAGAAACGGAAAAATGTCTATTTCTTTGGTGACAAAGAAGCAGAAGGAAATGCAACGATGCGTAATCTTTTAGGTGGAAAAGGAGCTAACCTTGCTGAGATGAATCTTATCGGAATTCCCGTGCCCCCGGGTTTCACCATTACTACCGAGGTGTGTACAGACTACAACCAATTTGGTCAGGAGAAAATTATTGAAATGATCAAAACTGAGGTTGAAGAAGCCATCAGCAAAGTAGAAAAAATTATGGGTTCTACATTTGGTGATAAAGAAAATCCATTATTATTATCTGTACGGTCAGGTTCCAGAGCATCGATGCCGGGTATGATGGATACAGTTTTGAACCTCGGGTTAAATGATGAAGTTGTTGAAAAAATTGCCCAAAAAACAGGAAACGGCCGTTTTGCATGGGACTCCTATCGTCGATTTGTGCAAATGTTTGGAGATGTTGTTCTTGGGATGAAACCAGCATCAAGGGAAGATATTGATCCGTTCGAAGAGATCATTGAAAAAACCAAAAAAAATAAAGGTGTTGAGACCGACACAGACTTAACAACTGAAGACTTAAAACAACTGGTCGCTGACTTTAAAAATGCTGTAAAAAAGGTAACCGGAAAAGATTTCCCTACCGATCCATGGGAACAACTTTGGGGTTCAGTAATGGCAGTATTTGATAGTTGGATGAATGAAAGAGCCATTGTTTATAGAAGATTAAATAATCTTCCCGATTACTGGGGCACTGCTATTAATGTCCAGGCCATGGTTTTTGGAAATATGGGCAACAGTTCAGCCACTGGTGTTGCCTTTACAAGAGACGCTGCTACCGGTGAAAATTTATTCAATGGTGAGTATCTGATTAATGCTCAGGGTGAGGATGTTGTGGCAGGGACCAGAACACCCCAAGAAATTACTAAAGAAGGCTCCATTCGATGGGCCAAACTTCAACTTGTTTCGGAGGAGAAAAGGGTTACTCAATATCCATCATTAGAAGAAACGATGCCAGCTCTTTTTCAAGAGCTTGATGAGTTCCAGGAAAAACTTGAACGTCACTACACAGATATACAGGACCTTGAATTTACAATCCAGGATGGTAAATTATGGTTATTGCAAACACGAAGTGGTAAACGAACAGGCAGTGCCATGGTAAAAATAGCTATGGATATGATAGATGAAAAGCTTATTAGCGCTGAAACGGCTCTGTTACGGATTGAACCCAACAAATTGGAAGAGCTGCTTCATCCGGTCTTTGATAAAGAGGCGTTGACCAAAGCTGATGTACTTGCGAAAGGGCTTCCTGCTTCTCCCGGAGCTGCCTCAGGCCAGATTGTTTTTCATGCTGATGATGCCGAAGTCTGGGCAGAACAGGGTAAGAGGGTTGTCCTGGTTCGTATTGAAACTTCTCCTGAAGACCTCGCCGGTATGAATGTAGCTCAAGGGATCCTTACAGCCAGAGGTGGAATGACTTCACATGCAGCTGTTGTTGCAAGAGGAATGGGGAAATGTTGCATTTCCGGTGCAGGAAGTATTAAAATTGATTATAAATCCAGATTATTAAAAGTTAATGGACATACTTATAACGAAGGTGATTGGATATCATTGAACGGATCAACTGGAGAAGTATTCGATGGAGAGCTCAAAACAAGTGAGCCTGAATTGAGTAGTGATTTTGCCAAGCTGATGAAATTAGCCGATAAATTCACCAGAATGTATGTGAGGACCAATGCGGACACACCTCATGATTCAAAAATTGCACGTGATTTCGGTGCCAAAGGAATTGGCCTCTGCCGTACCGAGCATATGTTTTTTGAGGGTGACAGGATCAAAGCTATGAGAGAAATGATCCTTGCCAGCGATGAGCAAGGCAGAAGAATGGCACTCGATAAATTGCTTCCAATACAGCGTTCCGATTTTGAAGGGATATTTGAAGCAATGCATGACCTTCCGGTAACCGTTCGTTTACTCGACCCGCCTTTGCATGAATTTGTGCCTCATGAGGATGAAAATCAACGTGAAATGGCTGAAGAAATGGGGGTTTCTGTTGAAGAAATTAAAGCAAAAGTAGAAGCTTTGTCTGAAGTCAACCCGATGCTGGGGCATAGAGGATGCCGTTTGGGAAATACCTACCCCGAAATTTCGGAAATGCAGGCAAGAGCGATTATTGAAGCTGCGCTAAATCTAAAAAAACGAGGCATTAAAGCATTGCCGGAGATTATGATACCCCTGACAGGCACACTGGCTGAAATGAAAATGCAGGAAGATATAGTTCGTCAAACTGCTGATAAAGTTTTTAATGAAAGAAATGACAAAATAGATTATCTCGTTGGTACTATGATCGAGATACCCAGAGCATGCCTGGTGGCTGATAAAATTGCCGAATCAGCTGAGTTTTTCTCATTCGGAACGAACGACCTGACGCAAATGGGCTTCGGCTATTCGCGCGACGATGCTGGCAAGTTCCTTCCAGTTTACATTGAAAAGGGTATCCTGAAAAATGATCCTTTTGAGGTGTTAGATCAGGAAGGAATAGGGCAACTTGTTGAGATGGCAGTAGAAAAAGGCAAAAAAACCAAACCTAACCTTAAAATTGGTATCTGTGGCGAACACGGTGGAGAACCAAGTTCTGTTGAATTCTGTAACAAAGTTGGAATGGATTATGTTAGTTGCTCCCCATACAGAATCCCTATTGCCAGAGTAGCTGCTGCCCAAGCAGTGCTGAAACAAAAAAAATAAAAATATCTGTTATCTTTTTTTAACTTATAAAACATGGTATCAAAACACAATTGGAAAGAAAAACTTAATGAAGCGGTCAAATCACATTCTCATGTATTTGACAATATCACCAGGCGCGAAATGATTCAAGCAGCTGTCGATAATGTGGAAGCCATCATTGCTGAAGGCGGAGCATTAGCTACCTGGACACCCATTGAATCAACAGGACGAAGCCCTAAAGATACCGTTATTGTTAAACGGCCTTCAAGCGAAAAAAATATCGACTGGAATTCACGCAATAACATACCTATTGATGAAGAAACATTCGATATAATTTTTTCCGAAGCCCTAACATACTTGTCAGAGAAAGAAAAAATCTATGTTACCGACCGTGTTGTTGGCGCTGATGTAAATTACGCTCTTCCGGTAAAAATGGTTAGCTCGGAAGCATTGCATGCCTTATTTACCGATAACATGTTTCGCCCGGTTCCTGATGATCTTGACAAAAGTGTTTTTGCATATAATGGATTTTATTTATTGCAACTCCCCTATACCAAGCTGGAAGCATCGAAATATGCAGGAAGACTCAGAACCATGACTAATGGTAATCCCTCAAATATGGTTGTCGCAATGGACCTTGACAGAAGGATCGGTATTATTGTTGGCTCAGCATATTGTGGAAGTGTCAAGAAATTGATCTTTACAGTAATGAACTATTATCTTCCGTTTGAAGGCATCCTGCCACTGCATTGTTCAGCAAACGAAGGCGAAAATGGTGACTCAGCTTTACTACTCGGATTATCGGGGACCGGAAAAACATCGCTCTCTGCCGACCCCACAAGAGCTTTGCTTGGCGATGATGAGCATGGATGGAGCGAATCAGGCATAGCTAATTTTGAAAATGGCTGTTATGCCAAAATGATCAATATTGATCCTGAAAAAGAAAAAGATATCTATGATGCAGTCATGCATAAAGATGACTACCTGAACCACGGGGCCATTATTGAGAATGCCATGATATACCCAAATGGGAAGCTCGACTACTTTGATGACCGGTTCACCCCTAATTCAAGGGCCTCGTATCCATTAAAATATTTAAGAAACATCAAAAAATCGTCAACTTCAGGACATCCAAAAACGATCCTGTTTCTGACAGCCGATGCGTATGGCGTTTTGCCACCTGTATCTAAGTTGAATAAAATGCAGGCAATGCTCTGGTTCCTTATGGGGTATACCAGTAAACTTGCAGGTACTGAGACTGGTATTACTGAACCGCAAGCTACTTTCTCACGGTTCTTTGGGCAGCCATTTATGCCATGCAATCCTGATGTTTATGCTGATATGTTAGGTGAAAAAATGGAGAAATACAATACTCATGTTTTTCTGATCAATACAGGATGGAGTGGTGGAGCCTATGGCGTTGGCAACCGAATTGATATCACGCTGACCCGTGTAATGGTTAATGCAGCCCTGTCAGGAGAGCTTAGTACTGTTGAGTATATTAAAGATGACCTGTTTCACCTGCAGATACCAACATCGTGCCCCGGAGTTCCATCAAAAATGTTATTCGCAAAAAACACATGGGCAGACAAAGAGGCCTTCGATGTTACCGCTAACAAATTAGCCAGCCAATTCAGTAACGCCTTTGATAAGGCCTATGGAGATAAAAATATTAGCGAAAACATCGTGAAACAATGTCCAGGGAAGTAGTGGAATCTTATATCCACATTAGTCAGACTGAATAAAACATTGCACGATTGAGCGATTGAGCGATTGAGCGATATTCGAATGATAACAGCTTACTTCGTGCAATCTTATACATCGTGCAATTTTTTTCAGGTGTTATTGATTTATCCGAAATGATAAATGAGGAATATTTAATGAGAAATGTCAATCAGGAATAACCAATAACAAATAATAAATGAGGAGTTAAGAGAGGGTTTAACAAACAGTGTCTACTTAATAGTAACTTTCTTCGACAAAAGTCCCTTCTCCGTTTTAAAGACCATTAAGTAAATTCCCGATTCCAAATGGGAAATATCAATCGCTGATTGTGTTGAATTAATATTCTCTTCATAAACAGTCTGTCCAACAAAATTCAATATCCTGACATTTTCTATTTCCAGGTCAGCTTCAATATTAATTGTTTGTTCAGCCGGAACAGGGTATACTGAGATGTGTCCATTGTTATTAATATCGTCAGAATTAGCCACACCACTGGGTTCAGTATGAATAATGATATCATCAACCATAAAGACAAAAGCATCAGATGAAACACACTGAATGGCAACATAAACTGTTTGGTTGTCATAATCAGAAAGATCATAGTATTCTTCTGTCCATGCTTCCCAAGGAGCCTCTTTAGGAGTGCTTCCCGAAATGATTAAAAAGTCTTCAGGGCTATTGCCAGAGGTGGAAACAGCAACATTGTACTGCTCAAGCTCATATTTTTCAGTGTACGATTTAACCCAAAATGTTAGGCTTGAGTTTTTCTCTAAAGTGATCTGAGGCGAAATAAGCCAATCGTTATTTTGAATTAGTTCAAGACAAACAAAACAAGCACCAAACTTCATACCGGAATGAGGTTGAATGCCCTGACCTGCCATTGGAGGGTTTGTGTTGGCAGGGTTGAATACAATAAAAGCCATTGGATCATGATCATTGGGAAAAGTATACCCTACAATACCATACGTATCAGCACCGTCAACATCAATTACA
>JAGLWB010000033.1 GCA_023133655.1 Bacteroidales bacterium | reverse complement strand
GGAGACGGGAAACGGGAGACAGGAATCGGGAGACGGGAAACGGGAGACGGGAAACGGGAGACGGGAAACGGGAAACGGGAGACGGGAGACGGGAAACGGGAGACAGGAATCGGGAGACGGGAGACAGGAAAAACGGGACTTAATAGCCCCGGACTTCAGTCCAGAGGGAAGGGAAAGAGAGAGAAAAAAAACACATAATGAAAACACAAATAGCAGGCAGTCACTTAATACGACTTGACAAAATAAATTCAACCAACTTATACGCTTTAGAGCTACTTCAAAATAAAGAATTACCCGAGGGCACCCTGATCATCGCCAGGGAGCAGTTTTCAGGCAAAGGGCAAAACAAGAACCGCTGGGAAAGCGAACCGGGTAAAAACCTGACTTTCAGCACCATTATTCACCCTACATTTTTACTTCCGGAAAAACAATTCCAACTAAACAAGTTCATTTCATTGGCAATTTTTGATTTTATTTCTGAATTGATACCTGGTCAAAAAGTTACTATTAAATGGACCAATGATATTTACATCAATGATAATAAAGCCGCGGGAATTCTAATTAACAATACGATTCAAGGCAACTCTTTCTTACATTCAGTGATCGGTATCGGTCTGAACATCAACCAAACCCATTTTACCAGCGACGCCCAAAACCCTGTTTCTCTGAAAATGATAACCGGCAAAAATTATGACCTCGAAGAATGCCTCAATGCATTGTGCCTGTGTATTGACAACCGGTATTTCCAACTAATGTCGGGAAAAACAGAAAATATTGACAACGAGTATTTTACACATCAGTATCGACTTGGCTCTTTTTGTACATTTCTTTATAAAGGAGAAAAAGTAGTCGCAAAAATTACCGGCTTTGATTCGTTTGGCAGGTTGTTGCTTGTAACTGAAAAAGGAAATTGTCTCTCCTGTGACCAACAGGATTTGAAATACATTATATAGGAGACGGGAATTAGGAAACGGGAATCAGGAGACGGGAATCAGGAAACAGGAAACAGGAGGACGAGTCAGGGATTGAATAGCCCCGGATTGAATAGCCCCGGACTTCAGTCCGGGGATGATAGAGCAACCAACGTCCCTCCCTTACAAACCTTCATTCTCGGTGAGGCTTTTGAGCTTATTAACCATAATATTCACCAAATTGGTAAGTGGGTTTAAAAGAATCATGGTATAAAATGGATTTAAATCGGCCTGAAGTATCAGTTGAACCTCTATCTGATTTTCCGATAATTCATTCAGTCTTTCTACCATCGTAAAGGCAACGGGTGTTTTGCCATCGGAAGTAACCGTAATTTCAGTAAATGGTTTCCGCTCTGTTATCTTCATTGAGATCTCTGCGCCCTTAATCTGGAAAGTGCATGTATCACGAGAGGAACCCCAGTCAGTTACCTGATCAGGGACTAACTTCTCAAAATTATTAAAATCACCAAGGAAATTATAAATATGGACAGCTGTGCTGTTAATGACGACTTTATCGCTTTCAATCTTCTTTATCATACTATTTATACGTTATTCCAGGTTTCAGGACTTACTTTCCAGTTCTGAAGGGCAACCATATCTTTTTTATATATATAATCTTCCTCAAGCGCTTTTTTTATTAGCGTTTCATAATCAGTAAGTGTAACAAGCCGACATTTTTCATTACCAAAATTTAACTCGGCCTTTTTCAAGCCATAGGTAAAAATGGCAGCCATTCCTTTTACATTGCATCCGGCATCTCTCAATGCCTTTACCGCAGCAAGGCTACTTTTCCCTGTAGAGATCAGGTCTTCCACAACAACAACTGACTGTCCGGGCTGTGTGCGTCCTTCAATCAGGTTTTCCAATCCATGACCTTTTTTTGCTGACCTGACGTAAGCAAATGGCAAATCCATCTCTTGTGCAACCAAAGCACCCATTGCAATGGCACCAGTCGCCACCCCGGCTATAAAATCAATTGTGCCAAATTCTTCGATGATAAGATTGACAAATGATTGCCTGATGAATGTGCGAATTAAAGGAAAAGACAATGTAATACGGTTGTCGCAATAAATTGGTGATTGTATGCCTGAAGTCCAGGTAAATGGATCCTTAACATTAAGCTTCACTGCTTTGATCTGCAAAAGGTACTGGCTGGTCCGTTCGGCTATTTCTCTTTGTTGTTCCATAAAGGTATCTTATTTTAGTGGACAAAAGTATTTAGAATATTGAACTTATTACAAAAAAAATGCCTTATTTTTTATGCAAAAAATATATTTCAATGGAGAAAAGAAACCTCCCAATTTATTTTTTCATTCTGTTTATGTATATTTGCATGAAAAGACCTACGAATGAAAAAAATTGCAGTTTTTCCCGGCTCTTTCGATCCGATAACCCGAGGCCATGAATCGATAATTTTAAGAGCAGCTACACTTTTTGATGAAATTATTATTGCTATTGGAAAAAATGCTGAGAAAAAGCATTTTTTTCCCCTCGAAGACCGCATGAGGTGGATAGAAAAGGTTTTTGAAGAATATCCGAATATAACTGTAACAAATTATAAAGGGTTAACAGTAGACTTCTGTCAGAAGGTAAATGCCAGGTTTATACTGCGAGGCTTAAGGACATCTGCCGATTTTGAATTTGAACGAAGTATAAGTCAAATAAACAAAAAAATCATTCCTGAGATAGAAACCATATTCTTGTTAACCACTCCGGAATATACAGCGCTGAACTCCTCAATTGTCCGTGACATCATTTTCCATGGTGGAGATCCCGGACAGTTTGTTCCTGAGGCAGTTAGGGATGATATTCGTTAACGCTCGGGACAATTGACAGCCGGTTAATTGCCAGGTTATTTTAGTTGAAAAACAGTGAAGTTTACATGACCGTATTCACGGTGTTGAAGCAGGTATTTATGGTCGGAGAACATGATTTTACGGGGGTGTTCCAAAATAAACCACCCATCTTTTGCGAGTGATAAAGAGTTCAAGACCATATCCGGAATATCAGCAAGGCCGCGCAGGTCGTAGGGTGGATCAGCGAAAATAAGATTATACTGTTTTGTATTATGTTTCAAAAAACGAAATACATCATCTCTATAAGCATGCAGTATTTCCATTTTAAAGTCGTCCGCCATCATTTTAATAAAGTCGATGCACCTGGAATTGATATCTATTGCTGTAACCGATCGACATCCTCTTGACACGAACTCATAAGAGATGCTGCCAGTCCCTGCAAATAGATCAAGCACATCCATATCTTCAAAAGTGAAGTTATTTACCAAAATATTGAACAAACTCTCTTTTGCACGGTCGGTAGTCGGACGTACAGATAAATTAGGGGGCGGGTTTATCCGGCGGCCCTTGAATATCCCACTTACAATTCGCATTGGTTCAAGTTTAACAAATTATAAAATGTGTGGGAAGGTAATTGATCAAATATACGACTGTACAAAAAAGACTCATTTCTATCAATAAACCTGCAATATTTTACATATTTAGAGAGTAAAATATACATCGCTGCTTGTTCACTGATCTCACCAATCAATTGTAAGGTAATATATTCCGGATTAAGCTGTAATTGTTCGAGCACGTACATCAGGAAATAAACAAAATCTTCGTTGGTTCTGTAATTAAAAGAATTCAGGAAGACAACTTTGTTATTTTTTACATATAAAACATCGAAGCTTGTGGGCCTGACCTGAATAAAAACTGTTTTTTCGAGATTGACATTCTTAAAATTCAGAAGTATTCCTTCGACCAAAACACTAATACTATGAGCAACAATCGCATCAGGAAAAGCTTGCATTATCCATTGATTAACAGATGTTGGGATGGTATAAATATTGAAGGCATCCAGGTTAATAAGTTTGTCGAAGGCTATTTCGTCGGAAGGATCAATTTCATGGTTAAAATGAAGGTACAGTTCCTTCTTTTCCGGGTTAAAAAGAGGATCGGGAATTAAGGTAAAATGATTGTTCTCATAAAGGAGATGTACGGATTTAAACCTGTGTTTCAAAAAGTTAGCAGACTCAATAATATCATTTAGCAGGCTAATATATTCTTCATTGCTTTGTGGTGGTTTAATTGAATAGGACTCGAGGGAGAGGTACTTATTTTGATGATCATCGAGGGTGCAAAAAGAAAATCCATCTGGCGAAAGCCGGATGGATAATTTATAATTTTCAGTACGGTCTTTATTCAATAAGTCATCAGCCAGGCTGATATCCGGTTTGATGGGGTGAAGCATAAAATTAAAATGGTTTTCTACTCCCAGTTACCATCAGTTGAGGCTTCCGTCATAGAGCCAACTTTCATCCCCGGGAATCGATCTGTAGATTCAAGCAGGTCATCATAATTATTTATCAACTGACGGTCGAGGCCCTTTAATATCTGCGTATTGAGGGCTGAAGCTTCAAACACCTGAATAATAACTTTGCTTCTTTCTATTTCACCTGCATCTATTAAAAAAGAATCACCTTCTGCAAATGGGATTAGTGCCAGGCTTTCAAGGTTGAAATCAATTCGTTTAACAAAAAGGGAATCGTGAACATTAATATACGCAATGGTATCCATAATGGTCCGTGTATTTGTGGTGTCTTCCGGGTCAGGTACCATTTTAACAATAGGTATTTCTCCATTCTGAACAAAATCAAGCAGGGTATCAAAAGTAGGCGCGTAAATTAAATGAATTGATTTAAAAGCCATCTGGGATGCACGAATATCCTTGAGGCTTTGTACAACCTCTTTCATTCTTTTGTCGCGTTCTTTATTAAAACGAACCGGCTCCATAATGCTTTCAACGACAAAATAAGCTAAAACGATGATTACAGCCAATAAAACGGCTGAAATGATAATTTTTTTCATGTTTAATTTTTTTAACGTATCTGCAAATTTAAGATTTTTTATGATATGAAATAAAATATTTTTTTCTAATTATTTAAAATTCCAAGCCAAGGTTTGGTAATTCCAACTTTTTTCCTTATTTTGCAAAAAGAATAATGCGATAATGTGATAATG
>JAGLWB010000329.1 GCA_023133655.1 Bacteroidales bacterium | reverse complement strand
AGAGAGAAGAGAGAAGAGAAAGAAGAGAAAGAAGAAAAAAGATTAATGGCACGATTTGAATTGATAATGTCCAAGTTGGGTGAAAGTATTATTGAAGCTACTATTACTAAATGGCTAAAGGTAGTTGGCGATTCTATTGAAGAAGATGACGTTCTCGTTGAAATTGCAACAGACAAAGTTGATTCCGAGATCCCTTCACCAGTAGATGGAATACTGAAAGAAGTCCTGTTTGAAGAAGGCGAAACAGTGCCTGTTGGAAAAGTGATAGCTGTTATTGAAATGGAAGGTGAAGAGACTGAAGATGTTAGAAAAGCAGAAAAGGTTGAGGAAGTCGACAGCGGAGCGAAGCGACATCCGCCTCAGGCGGATCTGCAGTCGGCAGTCGGCAATGAGGAGATACCTGGAGTAGTTGCAGAAATTGAGGCTACGAGGTTTTATTCCCCTTTGGTGAAGAGTATTGCAAAGAAGGAAAATATTTTGTTGAATGAACTGGAAACGGTAAAAGGATCAGGAAAAGATGGCCGGATTACTAAGGCCGATATCCTTGATTATATTAACAACCGTCCTGAGTTTCTGCAAAAAGGAGCCGCCACAGCCTCTCCGGAGGTTTCTAAACCTGGCATCCCTGAAGCCCCACCCGTATCGGCAGGTAAAGGTGATGAAATTTTGGAAATGGACAGAATGCGTCGTTTGATTGCCGATCATATGGTTATGTCGAAGCGTGTGTCTCCTCATGTGACTTCATTTATTGAAGTTGATATGACCAATGTTGTTAAGTGGCGTAATAAGGTAAAAGATGAATTCATGAAACGTGAAAATGAAAAAATCACATTCACTCATATCTTTTTTGAAGCTGCTGCACAGACACTAAAAGAATTTCCCGGAGTGAATGCTTCTGTTGACGGGTATAAAATTATTTTACGTAAGAACATTAATATTGGAATGGCTACTGCTTTACCTAATGGAAATCTGATAGTCCCGGTTATTAAGAACGCCGACCAAAAAAACCTGCTTGGCATGGCCAAGACTGTCAATGACCTGGCCAACGGGGCCAGAAACAATAAGCTGAATCCGGATGATATACAGGGCGGTACTTTCACTATTACCAACCTTGGTAGTTTTGGCAGCATCACGGGGTCACCTGTCATTAATCAGCCTCAGGTTGCCATTCTTGGCATTGGAGTGATCAAGAAAAAGCCGGTTGTACTGGAAACCCCTGAAGGCGATGTCATAGCCATAAGGAATATGGCGATTCTTTCTCTTTCATACGATCACAGAGCAGTTGATGGGGCTATGGGAGGAATGTTTTTGCAAAGGATTACCGAATATATAGAGAATTTTGACGTTAACAGGACTATATAGCCTTATTAATTCATGAATAAATGAGGAGTTCAAAGTTCAAAGCTGAGCGAAGCGAAGTCCGCCTCAGGCTGATTTAAGGTTTAAAGTTAGCCGCTGTATAAAGTAATTTTATGAAAAATAAAAAACGTTAACTTTGAATAAAATATGCATAATTTACAGTATCATTGTATTTTGTAACTAACCTTGAAATAATGGAGCTTAAATTAACAAAACCTCTTGCTTTTTTTGACCTGGAGACCACCGGTATCAATATTGTACAGGATCGTATAGTTGAGATCAGTATCGTAAAAGTGATGCCTGATGGAAGCGAAACTGTCATTACCCAACGTATTAACCCTTTAATTCCCATACCTGAGGATGCTTCAAAAATACATGGAATAACAGATGAAGATGTAAAAGATAAACCTACCTTTAAGGATGTTGCCGGTGATATTGCTACTTTTCTGACTGACTGTGACCTGGCCGGGTATAACCTTATCAAATTTGATGTTCCTTTGTTGCTTGAGGAATTTTTCAGGGCTGATATTGATTTTGGGTTAAAGAACCGCCGTGTGGTTGATGTCCAGAATATCTTTCATAAGATGGAACAGCGTACACTCGTTGCTGCGTATAAATATTATTGCAATAAGGAATTAACTGACGCACACAGCGCAGAAGCTGATACCAAGGCAACATATGAAGTCCTTAAAGCCCAGTTAGATAAATATGCAGGGGTCGAGTACAAAGATAAAGAGGGTTTAGTATCTACACCCGTCGTAAATAATATAGATGCTTTGAGTGAGTTTTCTTATTTTACCAAAAATGCCGACATGGTTGGTCAGATTATTTTTGACGATAATGGGGATGAAGTTTTTAATTTTGGAAAGTACAAAGGAAAAAAGGTAGAAGATATTTTCAAGAAGGAGCCTCAGTACTACGATTGGATGATGAAAAGCGACTTCCCTTCCTATACGAAAAAGGTCATTACCGGGATTAAGCTCAGAGGTTTTAATTTAGGTAAATAGAGCAGTTGGCAGTCTGCAATACATCGACAATCGACAATCGACAATCGACAATCGCCTAATTCTTAATGAGTGACTGTCAACCGTCAACTGGTTCAATTTTTAATCATCAATTTTCCCCTAACCATCCTCTGCCCTGATACCACCTCAATAATATACAATCCAGGCTGAAGTTGTGATATATCAATGATATTGTTTACCGGTTTCTCCAGTAGTACGATTTGCCCTGTTTGATTAAAAATTATTACTTCTTCTATTGTTGTTCCATTTTTGCTGGAAATAGTGATTTGCCTGTTTGCCGGATTTGGAAACATAGAAATCTCATCTTCAGGATGTATGTTCTCAATAGAAACTGATTCGCAGGCTTCTTCCACTTCTTCCTGGCTATTGCAACCAGGTGCGTTATCATGTATCTCAATCGTACCGGTAGGACTGATTAGATAATCACAAATACACTGTACTTCACAGGTAGATAAGGAAATGTTTTCATAAATGGATAAACCATAGATAGAGGCTGTATATATATTATCCAATCCCATTAAACTTGTCAGGACATTGTTGTTCCGGATCACAAGGCTTCCCCCGATAGAGGTCACATTGCTCAATCCTGTTAGACTTGTCAGGGCATTGTTGTTCCGGATCCAAAGGCCTCCCCCGATAGAAGTCACATTGCTCAATCCCATTAGACTTGCCATGACATTATTATTCAGGACCCAAAGGCTTCCCCCGATGGAAGCAACATTATCCAAGCCAGTTAAACTTGTAAAGGTATCGCTGTTATGAATCCAAAGATTTCCCCCGATAGAAGTCACATTGTCCAATCCCGTTAAACTTGTCAGGGCAGGGTTGTATCCAATCATAAGGTCTCCCCCGATGGAAGTCATGTTGTCCAGACTCGTTAAACTTGTCAGGGCAGTGTTGTCCCAAATTGCAAGGTGTCCCCCCATTGAAGTCACGTTTTCCAAGCCAGCTAAACTTGTCAGGGCAGTGTTGTTGATAATCCAAAGGTCTCCACCGATGTAGGTAATGTTTCCCATTTCCGATAGACTTGTCAGGATAGGGTTGTTCCTAATTCCAACGTGTCTTCCGATTGATGTAACGTTTTCCAAGCCTGTTATACTTGCCAGGGCTGTATTGTCCATAATCCCGAGGTCTCCGCTGATAGAAGAAATATTGTCTAATCCCGTTAGACTTGTCAGGGCTGTGTTGTCCGCAATTCCAAGGCCTCCCCCGATCCAACTTAAGTTTGCAAGTCCCATTAGACTTGTCAGAGTATTGTTTCGACTAATAAATAGTGAACCCTCAATGTAAGTCAAAGCGTACAGCCCTAATAAACTAGTTAGGGCGAAGTTATCATTTATCCATAGATCTAACAATATTCCAGTTACATTGTCCAAGCCTGTTAAACTTGTCAGAGAATCATTACCATCAATACTAAGGCTTCCGATAAAAGTAACATTGTCCAATCCTGATAGACTTTCCAGTGCAGCGTTGTTATAGATATCAAGCATCCCCCAGATGGAAGTTACATTGTCCATTCCGGATAGGATTGTCAGGGCATCGTTATAGGAAATTGTAAGATTTCCGATGGAAGTTATATTGTCCAACCCAGTAAGGCTTGTCAAGGCATCGTTATTGCAAATATTTATATCCCAGATGGAAGTTACATTGTCCAATCCCGTTAGACTTGTCAGGGCATTATTATTTCTAATCCAAAGGTTTCCCCCGATTGAAGTTACACTGCCCAGGCCCGATAAGTTATTCAAGGCATTGTTGTTATTAATTGTAAGGTTATCCCCTATAGAAATCATATTGTCTAAACCAGATAAACTTGTCAGGGCAATGTTGTCTCTAATTTCAAGGTCTCCCAATATAGCGGTTAACACATTTAATCCATCTAAATTAGTAATATCATTCCCATTGATTTCAACGTCTCCCTCTATTTCAGTACAACCAGGATAGTTAGTTTGGAAATTATCGATTTGTTCTTGCGTGGTGAACGTGATACCCTCAGGCAGGCATGATTGAGGTGTTGCTGTTACGTAAATGAGAAACAGAATAAAAATAATAAGTGCTAAGCTTTTCATAATAACCTCTTTTTTTAGTTGGCAGTTGGCAGTCGGCAGTCGGCAGTCGGCAATCTGGACATTAACTCTACTGCTTACTGCTTACTGCTTACTGCGGACTGTCGACTGCCGACTGCTTACTGCGGACTGCCGACTTATCTTCTTATTCAATCATCAATCTCTCCCTAACCACCCTCTGCCCTGATGCCACCTCAATAATATACAATCCCGGCTGAAGTAGAGATATATCAACGATATTGTTAACCGGTTTCTCCAGTAGTACTATTTGTCCTGTTTGATTATAGATGATTACTTCTTCTATTGTTGTTCCATCTTTGCTGGAAAGAGTCAGTTGTTTGTTTGCGGGGTTTGGAAAAATAGAAATCTCTTCATTAGGATTTAGGCTCTCCACAGACACTGATTCACAAGCTTCTTCCACTTCTTCCTGGCTGTTGCAACCAGGGGCATTATTATATATCTGAATCGTTCCGGTAGAACTGATTAGATAATTACAAATACTTTGCACTTCACAGGTTGATAAGGAAATGTTATCATAAATGCACAAACCATCGATAGAGAATGCAGCAATATTATCCAGACCCGATAAACTTGTCAGGGCATCGTTGTCACTAATCGTAAGGAATCCCCCGATGGAAATTATATTGTCCAATTCCGTTAGACTTGTCAGGGCATTGTTGTCATTAATCTCAAGGTATCCCCCTATGGAAGTCACATGGTCCAGCCCCGATAAACTTGTCAGGGCATCGTTATCCTCAATCAAAAGGCTTCCTCCTAAGGAAGTCATATGGTCCAGCCCACTTAGACTTGTCAATGCATTGTTGTATTTAATATTGAGCCCCCCGATTAAAGTCACATTGCCTAATCCCGTTATACTTGTAAGAGCATAGTTACTTCCAATGTAAAGGCCTCCTTCGATGGAAGTCACATTGTCCAATCCCGTTAGATTTGTCAGGGCAGCGTTGCCCCAAATAGACATGTATCCCCCGATGGAAGATAAATTGCCCAATTCCGATAAATCTATCAAGGAAGGATTATTTTTAATACAAAATTCCCCCCCGATGGAAGTTACATTGCCCAGACCTGATAAACTTGTCAGAGTATCATTATTCCAAATTCTAAGGTCTTCCCCGATGGAAGTTACATTGCGCAGACCCGATAAAGTTGTTAAAGCATAATTGTCCCAAATCCTCAGGTCTCCTACGATTGCAGTTAACACATTTAATCCATCTAAATTAGTAATATCATTCCCATTGATTTCAACGTCTCCCTCTATTTCAGTACAACCAGGATAGTTAGTTTGGAAATTATCGATTTGTTCTTGCGTGGTGAACGTGATACCCTCAGGCAGGCATGATTGAGGTGAGGCCGTTCCGTAAAAGAGAAACAGAATAAAAATAATAAGTGCTTTTTTTTTCATAATAACCTCCTTTTTTAGTTGGCAGTTGGCAGTCGGCAGTTTGCAGTCGGCAATCTGGACATTGATTTTACTGCTTACTGCCGACTGCGGACTGCCGACTTATCTTGTTATTCAATCACCAATTTCTCCCTAACCTTCCTCTGCCCTGATACCACCTCAATAATATACATCCCAAGCTGAAGTTGTGATATATCAATGATATTGTTTACCGGTTTTTCCAGTAGTACTATTTGCCCTGTTTGGTTATAAATGATTACTTCTTCTATTGTTGATCTATCTTTGCTGGAAATAGCAATTTGTTTGTTTGCAGGATTTGGGGAAATAGTGATCTCGCCTTCAGGATTTATGCTCTCCACAGATACTGACTCACAAGCTTCTGCCACTTCTTCCAAGCTGTTACATCCAGTTGCATTGTTATTGATTTCAATAAATCCAGTGGGGCTGGCCAGATAATCACATACACTTTGTACTTCACAAGTAGATAAGGAAATATTATCATAAATGTACAAAGCATAAATAGAGGCTCCATCTATATTATCCAATCCCGTTAAACTTGTCAGGACAGCGTTGTATCCAATCTCAAGGTATCCCCAGATGGAAGTCACATTGTCCAATCCCGTTAGACTTGTCAGGGCAGCGTTGTATACAATCTCAAGGTATCCCCAGATGAAAGCCACATTATCCAATCCTGTTAGACTTGTCAGGGCAGGATTGTATCCAATCCGAAGGTTTTCCCCAATGGAAGCCACATTATCCAATCCCGTCAGACTTATCAAGGCAGCGTTGTTATAAATCCAAAGAGGTCCTACGATGGAAGTCACATTGTCCAGACCCATTAAACTTGTCAAGGCGATGTTACCTCCAATCTCAAGGGGTCCACCGAGTGAAGTCACATTGTCCAATCCCGATAAACTTGTCAGGGTAGCGTTTTCCCCAATCCCCAGGTATCCCCCGATAAAAGCCACATTATCCAAACCTGTTAAATCTGTCAAAGCATCGTTGCTCCAAATCTCAAGCCCTCCCTCGATGGAAGTCATATTGTCCAAACCCGTTAAACTTGTCAGGGCATCGTTGTACAAAATTTGAAGGTCTTCCCCGATGAAAGTCACATTGTCCAGACCCGATAAACTTGTCAGGGCTGTGTTGTTATAAATAAAAAGGTCTCCTCCGATGGAAGTCACATTGTCCAGAGACGATAAACTAGTCAGAGCAGCATTGTCTTCAATTTTAAGGTCTCCCCAGATGGAAGTCACATTGTCCAAACCTGTTAAACTTGTTAGGGCTGGGTTGAAAATAATCCAAAGGCTTCCCCCGATGGAAGTCAGCCCCTCCAGAGCAGTTAAACTTGTCAAAGTGGCGTTACTCCCGATCCCAAGGCCTCCCCCCCCAATGGAAGTCACATTGTTCAATCCAGTTAGGTTTGTCAGGGCATCGTTGCCCGTAATATAAAGGCCTTCCCCGATGGAATTCATATTGTCCAAACCCGTTAAACTTGTCAGGGCATTGTTGTACAAAATTTTAAGGTCTTCCCCGGTGGAAGTCACATTATCCAGACCCGATAAACTTGTCAGGGCAGGGTTGTACCAAATTATAAGGTCTCCCCCAGTTGATGTCACATTGTCCAAACCTGTTAAACTTGTCAAGGCGCCGTTTCCATTAATCTTTAGGGTTCCCCCGATGGAAGTCAAATTATTCAGCTCCGATAAACTTGTCAGGGCATCGTTCTGTTTAATCTCAAGATCTCCACCGATTAAAGTCACATTGTCCAGACCCGTTAAACTCGTAAGGGCAATGTTATAATAAATCACAAGGTCTCCCCAGAAAGCTATTAAAACATTTAATCCGTTTAAATTAGTTATGTCATTCCCAACGATTTCAACATCTCCTTCTATTTCAGTACAACCAGGATAGTTAGTTTGGAAATTATCTATTTCTTCCTGTGTATTGAAGGTGATGCCCTCAGGCAGACATGATTGAGAAGATGCTGTTCCATAAACGAGAAACAGAATGAAAATGGCAGAAGCTAATTTTTTCATTGCTATTTAG
>JAGLWB010000328.1 GCA_023133655.1 Bacteroidales bacterium | reverse complement strand
CAACAGGATCTGGTGGAATGGCTTTCATCAGCGCTGAAAACATAGGTCCGGTGGATTTCTATGAAAATACTGTCAGCAGCTCTTCTATGGCAGGTGACAATGGTGGATTATTATATCTTAATGCTAATACCTCAATAGATGAATTTAGTTTTACTGGAAACAAAAT
This sequence comes from Bacteroidales bacterium, assembly GCA_023133655.1. Taxonomy (GTDB): domain Bacteria; phylum Bacteroidota; class Bacteroidia; order Bacteroidales; family JAGONC01; genus JAGLWB01. The sequence goes on along the minus strand of JAGLWB010000328.1, from coordinate 73,963 downwards.
TAATAATGCCTATGCAGGGAAAACAGGGGGAAGTATATGCATCAATGGATCATCAGAATTAAATTACCTTGAAATTTTATCAAACAAAATTAATACATCAAAATCTGATTCATCCGGAGGCTTTCTTTATTTAAACCTTGATAAAATTTATTTAGCAAATATAGGATGTGTAGGAGAAGGGAATCATTTTTCGGATTGCAGAACAAATCACAATGGAGGTGGGATATTTATCCAATGTTTTGATGAGGTAAGCGAATTGAATATAGTAGATAATAAATTCAGCAATTGCTATTCTACAATTTATGCTGAGAATCTTGGAACAGGGGCATGTCTTTATTTGAAAAATCTGGGAGAGAACCAATCAGAACTGAAAATTGAAAAAAATGATTTTATTGGAAATGATCTTCATTCTTTTCATTCAGACAGTGGCAGCATATTTATTAATAATTACTTCAATATCAATTTATTGAAAAATACCTTTGATGGTCTGATTTCCAAAGAATTAGCAGGTGCTGTTTGCATTTTAAATTCCAGTTCCAATGTTAGTATTGATTCTTGCATCTTTTCTTCAAATATGGCCGGCCCTTCAGAGAATGAAAATAGTAATATTGGTGGGTCATTATATATTAGAAACTGCTTAAATCTCAATATAAATAATTCAAAATTTACCAATAACATTTCTCATTCAAAAGGGGGGGCTGTTTTCTGTGATCAAATAACAAACTCCATCGAAATCCAAAAATGCTCATTTTTAAAGAATTCGGTTGTACAATATTCAAATTTTCAGCTTTTTGGAGGAAGTATTTATACTTCGAACAGTAAAATCAATCTAAGTTCTAACGCTTTTACATTTAACTCAACTGAAAGTTTTAATAAAGGTAATGGCGGTGGGATTGCTGTTGAAAATTCTGAAATATACTTAAGCAATAACTATTTTTCTTTTTGTACCTCTCGCAATGGTGGAGGAATTTACCTATCAGACTGTTTTGGTTTATTGGATAGCAATTTTATTTTAAATAACCATGCTCATGTTAAAGGAGGTGGTATATACATTGGAAGAAATGAAGGGTCTTCGGAGTCACTTATTCTGAAATCGAATTATTTACTTCGGAATATTTCTTTTTCAACAGCAGGAGGCATTTATTCCAAAAATTCAAAAGATGAATATATCCGGAATCACATTGGGTATAACAAATGTATTGAATCGCCAATAAGTGTTCCGGGTGGTGGGGTTTTCCTCGACGGTTATTCATCTGCCTCAAGATTTACTAATTGTATTATTTATAGAAATGAGGTGGGAGCTACACAATCCTGTGGGGGTGGAATTCATATTGAACCACCCGACGACCCACAATATGCTGACAGTACAATTGTTGAGAACTGTACAATCATAGAAAATGATAATTATGGGTTATTTAGACAAACAAATAGTAATTTTTCTATTAGTCGAATACAAATAGATAATACTATAGTCTGGGATAATTTCTATCAGGTTAATTTTCAGGATGGAAATATATATTCATACTACTCGGATATTCCGGGAGCAGAAACTGCTGAACCATTTTTTAATATTCAACAGCATCCAAAATTTGTACACGTTGATTCAGTCTTACTTCAGCTAAGTTCTCCTTGCATAGACAGGGGTAATCCTGCTCCGGAATATTTTGATAACGGGCCTTCAGCCCTGGGAAGTGAAAGGAATGATATTGGCAGTACAGGAGGACCTTTTGCATATCCAGAGACAACAACATATAGAGAGTTCTACGCATTAAAGAAAGATGATTATTTCCCAGGTGATTTCAAACTGGATAGTATTGAGGTATTAGAAATCTTAGGTTGTGGTAACTATAATCTACAGGTTTATCCCTGCTATAACGACATTACTTATACGTGGGTCACAGAAGATTCTATTTTCGAAGAAGAACAATGTTATAAGGACTTAACATTCTCGGGACCTGGTTATCATGTCATATCAGTATATGCAGAGAAGGTCATAGATGATATGATCTTAACAGCTTTTTTGACCGACTCTGTATACGTCCCAGCAGCACCTGTAATTGATTCTATTTTCTTCTATTCATTAAACTCATATGAATACATTTATGATGCGGTATTAGATACAATAATTTTTTACTTCGGGGAGAACAGTGATCCCCATAATGCTAAATTAAGTTTCTATAGTTCCAGAATTGCAGAAAATAATATTTGTGAATGGATTGTGACTCCATCTCTACCTGAAGATTCAATTGAATACTTTGGTTGTAACTCTATTAATTTTGTGATAAATATTGATGATTACCGGGATAGTATTTTTAGTATTATTTTAATCGACTCTAATGAATGCGGAGTAGATAGAGATACTATTGAGTTCTTTGTGGCTTCTATTGTGGTAGGCATTAATAATATTATAAATCAACCACTGACCATTTCATACTATCCTAACCCAAGTTATGAATTTGTAAACATTAAAATCTCAGGTGAAATAGATGCTGATTTAATATTTACGATAACTGATATGAACGGAAGGGAGGTTTTATATAAAATATTTAATAAGAAAGATGTGAATACAATTCAGAAAATAAATCTGAAATTTCTTGAAAAAGGTTTTTATATTGGCAAAATAATTAATCCAAGTGTTTATAGGACCTTTAAACTTATTAAGTATTAATCAGTTAATAAACTAATAACAATATCATGAAAAAAATCATTCGGTATTTTTTTGTTATAATCACTTTACTATCATATTCTCTATTATCAACTTCTTCTTACGCTATTACAGAAAATTACTCGAATAAAAACAGAATTCTGGATATATCAAATAATGAATCAACCTTTGGAGACCCTGTAATTTCATATTCTGTAATTATTCATAATTGCCCGAATAACGATATAGACTTGTTTATTTATTCAATAAATGGTATCCCAGATTCAGCTGTTGTAAGCGATTCCTATTACTCGGATTTAAAGCTCTATAATATTTCTTTTGATTTTCCATCTACCACGGAATATGAAAATTTTATTGAGATTAAAGCAGTTTTTCCTGATGATACATTGATAGCTGAAGATACAGTTTATTATTGCAAACCTAATATTGAGATAATCAACATCATTGATAATGAAAATGAATTTGAGCCGGACCCTTTACTTTTTAATGTAGTATATGATAGTAGTATTACATTACAAGTACACTCCTACGCTGCATGTGACGTGAGTGATAATACTAATAAAATAACACAATATATTATTGAACTAAATGGGGAGACGGTAAATTATGATGTGGATTCACATACAAATGATACAAATGACATTACATTAGGTATTAATGTTCAATTCTTACAGGGTGGAGAAAATATTATTACCTTTTGGGCTAATGGAGATTATCCCCACCCCCCTGATGATCCAAATGAACTCTCAGATCCTTTTTCTATTAAACTCTTCTACCTCGACATATCCTTAGGTGAGCTCGTAGTAGATACAGTCTGCCATTATGATGATTTCTTTCGATTAGAAGGAATTCCACCCGGCGGGAGATTCCATGGAGATGCAATTTATGGCGAAACTACCATGTTTAATCCCATACTCACAGATACAGGACTTACTACTATCTATTACGATTACATAGTAGACGGGAGAACATTTACCACATCAAAAAATGTATTTATCCTTCCAGTTTCCGAAATTAATTTAATTGGAGATGTTCAGGTATGTTCATACCAGAATGAGGCTTTATATCACTTAGATAATAATGATTATGAATTAATTAAATGGGACACGATAAAAGGAGCAGAAAAAGTCTCTTATATTTCTCCGGACTCGTTATTAATTAATTGGGGTAAGCCAGGTGATGGTTATATAGAGGTTACAGTTTTAAATAGTGCAGGATGTTATACTTCTGAATCTTTCCTAATTGATATAGGATATGATCCTTCTACAATTAAATCTTATTTAATCGTTAAAGATCAACTATTAGTTTGTAGCGACCTCACGGCTAATTATTATTATTGGTATTCCTATAATTCAAATACCAAAACATTAGATTTTCTTCGCAGAACAGATAAAAACAGGCCATACCACTACGTTGATAATCAGATCAATGATTATGACACCTTTTATGTAAAGACTGTATATGATACATTACATTTCGACTGTGCAACTCTTTCTTTCCCAGGCACTAAAGCTAGTTCATTGAACTCACTTTATTTTCTTAAAGATATAATTCCTCAAAACTTTGAAAACCATGGAATTAATGTCCTTTTATCAAATATCCCTAACACTTATATGATCGAGATTTTTAATGATTATCAGGGATTGTATAATTGCCGGATTTTCTCCATAGAAGGTAAAATTCTCTTTGAAAATGAGTTGGATAAATCCGGGGAATATTTAATTCATAAACTAAATTTGGCTAATTATAAGCCAGGGATATATATTCTGCATCTTTCAAATTCAGTAACAACTTATACCTATAAATTGATCAAGAACTAATATTAATTGATTTAAAACTGATCATATAATGACTTATAAAAAAATTCTAATATTACTGTTATTAATAATCATTGTTTTCATTCCAGCGAGAAGTATTGCTCAAAAACTTTTAAAATCTCAAAAAGCAACTCTTATTAGTGAGTCAAAAAGGCTTAACCGTGAGCTCTCAACCAGGCTAAGTTCTATTGATCTTTATAAGAACGAAAAGCATATAATTGATACTGCAATAGCTAACAGTATTGAAACTTTATTTTATTCCAGTAGAGATCGTGAACCAGTATTACCCCATAAATTAATTGATCGAAAAAATCTTTTCGAGATGGAATCGAATCCAATCGACAGAGTTATTCCTGTTAATCAATTCGTTGATTCATTAATTGCATGGTATTGCGACCATAGCTGTGAAGTTCAATTTTACTCCGAGATTTACCCCATTGGTTTGGCTGAAGGATTTGAACCATATGATTGGGAAAATGCATATATCGATCCCAACTATTTATTTTTAAATTTTTATTGTACATTTTATATTTATGGGGATTTCAGAAAAGAATCACGAAATGATTCATTAGGTACTGAAGGAAATAGAGATATTAATTTCGACAGATATTATAATGCAACTATCACTTATCGGGTAAAGAATTGGAAAAGCCAGGAACCTGAAATTAAAATATATGGTATTTATGAAGAGATACAAAAAGACATCAGGAAAATAATCTCTAACCATTTAAGAAGTCAGGACCGGCTTTTCCTGGATGTCGATATCGGAATTGGTTTTAACAAAGGTACCTGTAAATATAATATTCCACAAAAACCTGAAGAATCATTTTACTCAATAAATCCTGTTGCTTCATTAGGGATTAGCTACTTTTTCAATGATGGCCCTCAAAAAATAACCAATGGTTTTAGTGTAGGATTAAATTATTCTTCTTTTCAAATAACCTCTGATTATGTTACATATTTCGATTCAATCCAAAACCAGCAAGATATCCTCTCGGAAGATTATACTAAACTAATATCAGGATCGAATATTAAACAAACTGCAGATTTGAGCTTAATTGGCTTATATGCAGCATTTAAGTCAAAATTGAAACTAAAAGAATTAAGCAAGAGCAGATTATTAAATCTCTATTTAAACTTAGGTGTTAATTACTCCTATATATCTACTTATGTCACCTCAATTGAGGATCCAGGATCTATTACTTACAGAGGAAAGTATTATTTTGCTTTTCCGGGCGATATTTCTAATTATTATATTTTAGAAAATATTTCAAGCTATGGATATTATACAACCTCTGATCTGCAAATCACTGAAAACAGCAATAATACACCTAAACATGCTGTATCGGCTTATATAACTTTAGGGTTGGGTTATGAGATATCAAAAAACTGGTCTTTCAATATTTCAGGCAAATATAACTATGGATTTATACCAGGTTTAAGCCCTGTAAATAAGACTTATATTTTATCTGAATCATCAGGAATAATAAATAATATATTCGAACACTGCGAGAGCATTCAGTATAACGATATTTCAATACTCGTAGGAGTAACGTATTTACTCAAAGCAAAAAGCATTAAATAAATACTTAAAAAATTACATATAACATTAATAATCAATGAAAATACTTAAACTTCTGGTTACTGTTTTATTCTTCAGTTGTCTATCTGTTTTGTATAGTCAGGAATTGGAGATATTAGAACAACCAATTAATACAATTGTTTGTGATGGACAAACTTCAAAATTCTGGGTAAAAGTTGATTCATCCGGTTCTTCATCATTAGAATATACATGGTTTTATAGCAAACCTGATCCGGTAAATTGGCTTGAAATTAGCGATAATGATACGATTAATTATTCAAAAGATGGAGATACATTAATTATTTTGAAGTCCTCGTTGTTCCTGAATAATTGTTTATTTAAATGTATTATCAATGAAACAGAATCAGATTCTGCTGATCTAAGTGTTAATCCTTTACCTGAAATTGAATTCACTTATTCTAACACCTGCTTTGGCGATTCTACATCATTTCAGATTAGTTCTTCAAGCATTAATCCTGATTCGTTAACTTATCATTGGGATTTTGGTGATAGCTTTTTTTCAATCATCCCGGATCCGCAACATTACTACGATATTGGAGATACTTCCTATGTTGTAGAATTAACCGTTGAAGACTTTAATTCATGTGTCAATTCCACATCTGATACAATAAAAATCACTAAACTGCCAGATCCTTTTATTTATGGTGACTTAACCTTTTGCAGCGGAGAGGAAAACGCATTATTTGTGACAGAAAATTACGAGGGGCATGAGTATTATTGGGAAATCCCCGGTATTGTTGAGGAGTCAGGTTCCCACTCAATTACAGTTGACTGGCCAACTGTTGAAAGCCCCACAGAATTTGTAGTCAGCGTTACTGAAATGGATACTAATGGTTGTAAGAATCTTGCTGAGAGTAAAGTTTTACTAACAACTAATGTTTCTCCTCAAAATCTTGTCATTCAACCAAAACAATCGGGTTCGAATTTGTTTGTCTGCCTTGTCGATTCTTCAGTCACCCATTTGCTCGATTTATATTATCTATGGGGACTTATTGAGGAAGATGACACTACTCGCTTACTTCCAATTATAGAAAAAAATTTCTATTTATATGAAGAAGTAGATTTTGATAAATATGATTATTTCGTAGAAGTATATAATAACAAACAGAATAAATGCAATACATTCATACTATTTGATGAAAACAGTAATAAATCTAATGAATTTAATTCTAAGGATTCTGAAGCAATAAAAGTATATCCAAATCCATGTAATGAAGTATTAAATATCGAGTTAGAAAAACCCGGGAATTCTTCAATTTCATCATTTGAAATTTATAATTGCCAGGGAATTCGTATTAATGAATTCCATTATTCATCAAAAAACAACCAGCACATGGCAAAAATACCTGTATCTGGTCTTTCAAAAGGATTATACGTTGTTGTCGTGAGAACAACATCAGGTGAAGTTTATTCAGAAAGTTTTATTATCGAATAAAATGAAAATTATGAAAATCAAAATATCAGTAATTCTGGTTTTTTTCCTATTATGTAAACTGACTTATAGCCAAAACTTAAACATAGAGTTACAGAACTTTCTTGTTCAATTTGAGAAGTCGGCCAGTTTAAGTATTTATTCTCAAAATTTTGGATACTTTACCTATTCTGAAGAAAACAGAAATAGATTTATCAGGTATTTTAATGATCCGGCTGTTTTGGTATATAATGATATAGTTCACATTGATTCAATCCAGGAGTATATCACTGTAAGCAAATATTGTGGTTTAATAGAAAAACACTACCCAAAAGGTTTTATGGTATCATTTAATGATCTGATATTACACAAGATTGAACAGAAGGGTGAAATCAATATTATAACTTTATCACTCAATAAAAACATGTCGATCGATGATATGGTTGAGGATCCTCCAATCAGGTATTTTGCGAATAGCACTCGCCTCACTTTTACGATAATAGAGAAATCAATTAAAGGAGAATCAGTTTTTAGAATCTATAAAATAGCAAAACCTAAAGAGGCCATTGTTGATCAATCCTGGTATAAAAAATCCATACCGGATAAAATAAAAGTAGAAGCATTATTCGGCCCTCTGGAATTTTCAACATCCGAGATATCCCCTAAGTACAAAACACTCTCTTATGAATCAAGCAGAAGCATCGCTCTCAGTCTGAAATCCTATTGGGATCTAAACGGAATTTCAACAAAAAATTTTAAGTATGGAGTAAGTGGTGGAATAAACTACCGGGCTTTCAATACTAAAATTAATTTAAGTGATTTTAGCGATAGTTATAAAGATAAAGATATTGAAGGACAAAACTATACTAAATTATTAATCGGTTTCGATGTTTATGAAGAATCGAAATTCTCATCTATTGGTGTTCCGGTTGGTTTTTACTTAGATTATTATCTTCCAAATAAGTGGGTCAATAATAAAAAAAATCCAAGACCTTCCTTACAGTTTGAATTAGGGTTAAGTATTAATTTCCCTTTCAATCATAATTTCAGTTATAATCAGGACTACACTAACTCAATATCTTACAGGGGATTATATCGATTTAAACATCCAGTTACATTGGACTCTGTATCAGTATTATTATACGATCTCCCATATTATGGTTTCATTGATACTATATTACCAAAGCAAGAAATCACGAATGAATTAAACACTGTTTATTTATCAGGATATTCTGCCTTAACATTTAGCATACCAATAAATAGTTATTTTGAAATTTACTTTGGCCCTTCTGTGATATTTGATATAACCTCCATTTCAAAAGAAAATAATTATCACTTATCACCTGATTATGGTGAATATAATAGTCTGATTAACGCAAATCCAACAAGGACCATTCACTGGGGAGGCAATATCGGTATTGCTTTTAATTTAATACGACCGAATGTTCCTTATCATAAGCCAACACGATTACCATCAGGAAAAAAGGCCAGCAAGTATGTTATGAAGGGAGATATTAAAAAACAATTAAATATATACCTGAATAACAGCCCGGCTAAACTGGATTACTACCTGGTTGATGAGGAGGACAATATTTATAAGAATGGATCAATTGGTAATGGGAATAACAGGCTAAATTTCAGACTTTCAGGAAATAATACATTGACATTAAAAATCAGGAAACCGTATATGTATGATATAATATGTGATGAAATCAAATCTGCAAATGATGTCAATAATGATTATCTTTCTCTAAAACTCACTGATTTATTCAATGAAAATGAAATTGAACAATCAATCAACCTTGCTACTGAAGAACTAACACCATTTAATCTGATATATGTAAGCCTTTATGAAGATGATTATTCGAATATCTCATATAGGCCAAAGAGAGAGATAATTGTTGACCAGGTTAAAAAAATAGTAAGAAGCATTAATCGCCTGAACCAGAATTATTTAATATATATCAGCACTGATATCCAAGATCCAGTTTTATTCGGAAATTATGAAGATTTTAATACCGTAAATTCATCAGATGAGTTATATTATGGTATACTAAACAAATATGGATCAAGAAGGTTAAGTGCAGATGATGAAATTACTGTTCTTGCGGCTTCATCTCTTAAACTTGACACTTATTTGAATGCAAGCAGAAGGAAAGTAAATATGCATTTGTTTTACACAGAGAATAGTTTAATTACTCGAAAGGACTATTTGTTTTCTTCTCAAAGTGATGCTACAAGGCTTATTTCTGAATTAAGTTCTATATATTTTAATGATATTCCGCTGAATGACATAAAAAAAGAAATTCACTATAATATACAAACTTATTTGATTGAAGACAAGTATTTCTCAAACACTGAATTCGAATACTTTAATCAATCGAAAGGTATAAGCGAAGAGCAAGCTGATTATTATTTCATTAAAGATCCAAAACTTCAATACTAATTTCTAAACTAAAACACAATGAAAGCTTTATTTTACATAAGAAGTTTAATCATATTCATTTTATTAATTGCATTTACCGTTCCAGTTTATAGCCAGGTCCTTTTAAGAGTACCCGAAAGGATCAGAGGTGTAGTAATTACCAACCCATCACAAATTTATCACCAGATTGCTGATGAACGTGGAACATTAGACTGGATTGTTTTTTCAGACCGTACAGGGAATAGAACTAAATCCCAGCCATCTGAAGGAGCAGGAAATCGAACATCTCTGGATTATTTAGAATCCTTCAATGTTATCGATGAAAATGATTCTTGGGTTGAATTAGCCAGATTAGGTAATAGTAATTCCATTGGTTGGATAAAAAAGGAAAAATTGATCCTTCTACCTCATTGTATACAAAAAGCTAATAGGACCTCATATAAAGCAATGATTGTTAATACTATTGAAACAATAACGGAAGACTTTAATTTCTTTAGTGTTCCTTTGGATGATACAAAGAGAATTGCAGGTAGAGGATCACAGGTATATACCATTTATTATATCTACAAACAAATTGGGGATTTTTTGTTACTGGGCGAGCAAGATGCATTCCCATCAAATATTGAAAGAAACCTTCCTCTTACAATAAAGGGCTGGATCGATAAAAGATTTGTTACACAATGGGACTCAAGAGGTTGTGTACAACCTAATTACTGTTCAACTGATAGGTCTCCGGCATTGATTCTTGACACCAACGATATATGTGCAGGAGTTAATGCTCCACAAATCTGGGCCAGAGATCAGGTTACAAATAAAAAATGGCACGGCTCAATGTTCAGACTTCCTTATCTTGGAAAAAAGACAGGAATAATAACTCAGGATCAAAACAATTGTGAGGTAAACAACATAATGTTGGGAAGATTAGGAGATATTACCGATGACAAGGGCATAAGAATTACAGCAATAATAGATTCTTTGCGTGAGGCCTTCAGCAAGTCACCTAAAAATATAATGAATGTCGTATTTGTCATAGATGGAACTATGAGTATGAGAGAATATTTTAACCCTGTTGTTGATGCAATTAATAATGGTGTTAGGGAGTTAAACAGGAATCCACAAATTATTGATCCAAAAAATCCTACAGGTATCAAGCTTAATTGGGGAGCTGTAGTTTACAGAGATTCATTTCATGACAGTTATGCTATTGAAGAACAGAATATAGTTAGTGACTACTCGCAAGTTTCTGATTTTTTAACCAATGTTTATGATCCTAACAAAGACAGGGGAGATCCTGATTTACCGGAGGCAATGTATTATGGCTTATGGTATGCACTTGAGTATATAATTGGACATGAAAGAGAGGATGAAACAAATATCATTGTATTAATTGGGGATGCAGGTGATCATGAAAGAACTGACGATTGGACATCAGTTACTGACGCCGGACAACCCATATTACCTGAATTAATCAACTTAATAGATACGCTAAATTGTAATCTCTTGGCATTTCAAACAGATTACAAGATTTGTGATTCCTTGAATCAAAATTGTAAGGATACTACTTATCGAGATTTCAAAAATCAAATTACACAATTGATTGAAAGATCTAATCAACAAAATTTACTAAGACGTTCGGGTATAGCATCTGATTCAAAGACACATGATGATACAGATAATAATATTGTATCATTCAGTGAAAAATCGTCACTGGTCCATAAACTCATATATGCAGAACCAAACGAAAGGATGAATGAATCATACCTAACCGAAAATATAGAACGCATAATAATTGATGCGAGTTATGGTACTAAGATGCTTATGGAAGTCTTACATGAGTTATCATACGGACATAAAAGTTTAGAAGAGATACTTGACGAATATGGAATAAATTTGCCAGGTGGGGATTTCACCGCCGATATTGCCACAATTACAAGGGAAATACTCGAAATGCTTAGAAAGGTTTATCCCGATATGTCAATAAATGAAATCATTGAAGAAGGCATTCTTGAAAAAGTTTTAAGTGAAAAGAACCAGTTCTACAAAGAAGGTTTTTCATTTATTCAGCCATCCAATTCTAATGGCGATTGGTGGGCTTTTGATGTTATGGTGACCGTTGATGAACTGGAACAATTCACGAGAGAACTTGATCTTATTGAATCAATGTTCAGAGGAGTTTCAGAAAACACTTTAAGGAATCGTTTGCACGATGTTTTTGAGAGATTAGCATTAATTTATTCAGGAGACCAAACAGTAAACCCGGATGATCTTACAATTTGCGAATTATTCCAAATGATTATTGATTCACCAATTACCGAACTTGGTACTTGTTCAAGAATTTGTAATTTGACAGTTGGCGATATTTTAGATCCAACCCAATGCAATACTATACCAAGGAATAATGATTTGCCCAATTTAACTGAATTCAGAAGAGAAGTTAGGAACTCATACCATGAACTTCAAAAAATTAAATCTATTTATCCTTTTGAGGAATATGGAACCAGGGGGTTTAAAACATTTAGTGTTTATTGGATTCCTGTATACTATTTCACTTGCAGTAGTTATGATTGTAATTAACGAAACTAATTTTATTATATAAAAGCTTGTAGACTAAATCACATATTTTGAAACCCTTTCCTCTATACGTTATACTACATTTTCTAATTTGTAGTGTATTTTTTGTTGGAAATTCTTCTTGTCAGGAATTTCTGAAAACACCCAGAAAAATTAATGGTGAATCAATTACCAATCCTGAACAAATATATAACCATTAATATTTTCTGGAGATAAACCTGTAAATCCAGATGATATTAAAATATGCAAAATGTGTTATTTAATAGCCAACATAACTGATTCCAAGTTAACTGAATGTTCAAAAATTTGTAATTTGACAGTTGGCGATATTTTAGACCCAAACCGATGTAATACTACACACAGGAATAATGGATTGCCCAATTTAACTGAATTTAGAAAAGAAGTTAGACAATCATACCAGAAACTTCAAAAACTTAGAGCTATTTATCCATTTGAAGAATATGGAACAAGAATGTTCACGACATTCGGTGTTTTTTGGGTACCTTTGTATTATTTCCCGTGTTATAACCAGAAATGTAACTAATAGAAAACTATGAAAAAATTATTCAGTATTCAACAATCGAATTGTTATTATAAAGATTCTCAAAACAATAAATTCATAGAAGTCCTGAATATCAATAATCAAATCGATGAATTAATAATACCCAGGGAGAAGATCACCATTATAGTGGGAGCATCAGGATCAGGGAAAAGTACATTCCTTGAAACCCTTGGTATAATGAATAACACAATACAACCCAATCCCAAAGGATCTTCAAGTATTAAGTTTGAACAGCCGGAAGCAAAAGGGGGAGTGTATACTAAAGATTATATTAATGATGAAATCTGGAATGACAAAATTTTTACAGAACGTATAGATATTCGAAATGTCCATATGAGCTTTATTTTCCAGGAAACAAATCTCATGCCCAATTTCTCAGCAATAGATAATGTGTGTATTACAGATATGGTAAAGGGAGGTGGTTCTCCCTATCTGTGTTCATATATGAAAGCATTAATAATATTTCTTGATCTTGAATTAGGGCATCTGCCAATTGAAGTTTCTCCCAAAAATATTTCCGGTGGAGAACGACAAAGAATAGCTTTCGCCCGTGCCATCGTACCTGAATTCAATATTTTATTCGGGGACGAGCCTACCGGAAATCTCGATCATAGGAATTCAACTGAAGTGATGTCCATTTTAAAAGAATATATCGATCATGATAAAAAGTCGGCTATTATTGTATCACACGACCTCAATCTCGCATTGTATTTTGCGGACAGAATTATTTTGTTGAATAAAAATCTGATCAACGGACTAGGTGAGATACAGAAAAAAAATATATTTGATAGGGATAAAAATGTTGAAGCTGAAGATATACTTAAAGCAAACAATAATTGCCTTAATGCAAAAAGCGAAACACACAAACTGTTTGATCCCTTCAAAGAAAACATTTTATCTTTTTGTGATAAAAAGCATATTAATCTCTTCAGACAGGATGTAACCGAGACAAGGGTCTTCTGTGACTATAAAAAGGAAATAAATTCTCTCTTTAAGGATGAAATGAAATCTAAACGAATTAATGAAATAATAAAGAAGAATAAAAACGTCTTAATAACTTTCAAAAAAATAACTTCAATAATATATACTAAAGCAATTATAAATTATTTAATCGAAAATTTCGAATCCAGAGATGATATCTCTGAAGAAATTCATGAAATTGTCAACCGTTTAAAAGGAACATATGAATTCAACCTTTCTGAATACATCACACTCTATTTTAATGATCTTGTTCAGACATATAATTTAAATGTAGAAGAGGGGATTCAAAAAACCATAAGCGCTATATGTAAAAGACTTTTTGAAGATATAAGTGGAATCTTAAAAGAACTTGATCAAAGTAATATTCAAAATACTCTATATCAATCAACCGATACAAAAAAATTAATTAGTCAAATATATGATGAAATATTTTATCCTATTTTCCAGGATATTGACAAAGCTATTAAATCAATCGATATTAAAAAACCAAACGGAGTAAACTTCAAAGAGGATAATTATGACAAAAAAATTTTTGCATTATTAGATAAACTAGAACTTATCACAGCTAATGCAGAAATGGATGCAACTTTAACAATGGAAAAGTCAAGCTCTGATTTCACGTCATTTATTAATTTAAAGATCTTAAAGAAATTGCCTTTTATCCTAAAGGAAGGCTTTATAATAAGAATTCATGAATTAATTGATTCATTAAATGTTGAATTTTTAAAAAATGGTTTAATAACTAAAAAATTATTTGATTTTGTAAATTTTCTTTTTGATGAAGAAGGTCATGATCTTTCCAGGAAAAGTACCTGGAAAAGCCTTACAAAAAAGGAATATACCCATGAAGAATTGGAACATGAATTGAGAACTAATCTTAGATAACCTGAAGCTATGGCACGAAAAGATAAACACAGTTATTTATCCACGCAAAATATTTTTACAAGTCTTTGTATGTTTTATGAAAGGGTTTTTAATAAGGATACAGGCAATCACAATGAATTTAAAAGACTCTTTTTCGAACATGAGGGATCCGTATTGCTTGATCGAAAAAATAGATACAAGAATTTCAGAGTCTTATTATGGATACTGCTAATTACTTTTCTGGCAATTGGTTTTTCTGGAGGTAGCATTATGTATCTCGATAAAAAAATGAACGATCCTTTCGTAAATTTCTCCAATATTATTGTTCCTTATGACTTACAGGATAGTGCTAATATGATAATTGAAGAAATCCAACCTGATTCAATTCTGAAAAAGCAATATAATATTAATAACCTGACTGGATTTTCAGTATTTCCCAGATATTTTGTGAATAAGAATGATCTACCTAATCCTTACCGAACAGATGGAAGGACAATTGATCTTGATAATCCAATTTTAAGTACGATTCTTTCTTCAGATAATTTAAAATCAAATAAATACAGTAGCTTTGATGATCCTTCTTCCTGCGGCATCATTGTTACTGAAAATTTACTTGATCAAATTGGCTTAAATTTAGATTCAAGGTTTGTTCAAATAAGACTTAAGACCAAGAATAAAAGATATGCCGACATACCTGTTCCAATATTGGCGGTGGTGGAGAATCTGCCAAACGATTCTGAAACATCGATCGATTTTTTGGTCACTGAGTATATGTTTTATAACATTTATTACGGTAGAGGAGACGGGAGCCCTATTCCTTTCGATCCAATACATACAAAAGATTTAATATTTCACATCAATACAACAGATACAATCATTGCTGATACGATAATAAATAGAGTCAAAGATATCTTCAGTACTTCAAAGGAAATATTAAGAGGATATAGAACACCGTTTAGACTTATCAAGAAGGATGATTACAGTGACTCGCCCTATGGTGGATTTATATGTAACATAAGGCTGACAGGTAAGAGCCCTGATTTTTCAGATGTAGAAGAGATTTTTCATAAATTAATATTGCATGAGGATTTAAAGGAATTTAAAGATCTCCTTGTCCAATTATATACACCGAATTTAATATCACCTGAACAAATGACGTATTTGGACTTTCCGCTTACTCGAATTTCTGTTCATTTTAATGATCTTTCAAAAATAGAAGATTTCTCAAATTATTTCAAAAATAAACACTCTGACTTCCCCAGAATAGATATCGCTCAGGTACATGCCAAGAAAAATTTTAATTATGTGATTCGATTGACAATTGGAATCTCTTTTATTCTCTTAATTATAAGTATATACTCTGTGACAACATTTGTAACAAACATATTCAAAAACCACTTCGATATTATTAAAATGAATATTGGGACTTTAATGGCATTTGGGACCAAAGGCCTCAAGGATATCTATAAAACATTAATGATGGTTTATATCATATTCCCAACTCTATTTGCCCTGGTCATAGCCACTTTATTAGGTTATTCATTTGTTGTTTATTTCTTTCTGAAATTATTCTCTTGGGAAAGCCTTGAATTTGAAAGATATTTTAACCTTTACGAATGGGGGTATCCACTTTTCTTAACATTGATTTCCATTGTTGCAATCATCGGTATTTCTTCCTTTAGATTCAGAAAAATTACAAATACTTTATTCTCACGCACCCCGGGAGATTTAATTTTTGATCGGGAATTGGTTCGGCCCCCTAGAAAATGGACAATATTTCGGTTTCATTTTAAAAATAATTTCTGATTTTCTGCTACTCCAACATTGTACAGAATAAATTTGTGAAATCCTTAATAAAACTGAAGACTGGTTCCATGCCAGTTATTACGAAAAGAAATTAAATGTTTTTTTTCTAATTGATCATCCCCTCTTGTTCCATAAATATTACTCAGGTAATAATGAGCCAGGGCAAAATTTGGATTATACGCTAGCGCTTTATTCAATCTTATTATTGCCAGATCATCATTTTCTAAAGACATATATATTCTGGCAAACTCTGTATTAAAAAAAGCCAGATCAAATGGAGATCCCCAATCTTTTACCTTCTCCTTGATCTCAAAATCAAAAATTGATGCCTTTTCTTTAATTACCTCCAAATCTGAATTATGGCTGCCCAATAAAGCTTGTAAATGCAGATAATACTTTATGATTTCATGATAATTATCAAAATTTACATCAAAGTGGTTAATAATACCTTCCATCTCATCAACCTTACTGATAACATTTTCAAACTCTCTCTTCTGAAAATAAATCTGAGCTATTAACCAATGCATTTTATGATTCCTGGAAATCAGATCGTTGGGATCATACAATTCTTTTGCTTTCATACAAGTATCATATGCCTGGTTAACCTTGCCTTGCCTGAAATAAACAAGGCTTTTATTAACTAAGCCCTCTGCGATTAGTTCATTGTAATTTTTTGATAGTTTTATAAAATTATCAATATTCTCTTCTGCTTTATCAAACTCCCCCCTTCTGCTATATATATATCCAAGACTGTTGTATAAATACTCTAAATCAGGATCCAACTTTAATCCTTCATTTTTTGCCCAGATCGCACTATCAAGTATTCCAGCTGCCAGAAATCCATCACCCATACTATCAAAAGAATTAGCTGAAGAATCAAGTTCAACGTAACGCCTGAATTGCCTGAGTGCTTCCTGATGATCACCCAAATGGGAAAAGCAATAACCGTAATGGTTTATGGCTGGAGTGAATTCTGGATCAATGGATAACGCAAGCTCATAGTTTACTTTTGCATTCAGGATTTCTCTCAGTTGAAAATACGCCTCAGCCAAGTTATAATATGAATCTTTTCTGGCAGGTAAAAATTCAATTAGAGCTTTGTAATTATCAATAGCTTTTCTAATATTCCCTTCTAAAATATTCTGAAGTGCCACAGCTTTAAGTGAATCAGCAATACTTAACAAACCAAGTTCAGGTTTAACAGTATTTAAAGTTTCAAGGGCTTTTGAATTATTACCTTCAAAACGATAAATATCGGCTAACCTGAGCTTACATAAAATAAACGCTGGATCAATATTTATGGCACTTGTAAAACTCCGGTGAGCTAGTGTTTTATCTAACCTTAACCAGGCTTTCTCACCTTCATAAAAATCAATAAAAGCATCCCAGTCTTGTGTGAATGTTGAATTCTTGAGCTTTGCAATGTTCATTTGATTCAATACTTTTCGGGTAATTGAATTTATACCACCTTTCAATAATTGCGATGGTTCATTAAAACTAAAACTTGAATCTTGTGAGTTTCCCGTAATGTTGTTCTTTAGTTCCAGTTTTATTTTATAATTAAATTCTCTATTAATTATGGATGCAGATATTTCCAAAATTGGAAAAAAATTTTCTTTAAGACTGCTTGGATGTATTTTTTTAAATTCCTTAGGTGTAAGAACAACCAGATTACTACTCTGAATAAGATCATCAATTAAAAGGTATTCTAACACATCACTGGAAATAATTCTATCCGGATTTGCATTTTGGGAAAAAGCATCTACATTAAAAGTAATTTTATCAGTAATACTTTTCTTAAATGTTGATTCTCGAAAAAAAATCAGATAATAAATTCCAACAAATAATAAAATTGGAATAAATATTAAGGCTGCCCATTTAATAATCCTCTTCCTGGGTGATGGGGGTTTAACCGGATCTTGGATTGGTTCAGGTTTTTTTAATTCTATCTTCTTCAAATCCTCATGGAATTCCTTAGCTGACTTGTATCTTTTGTTAGGATCAAAATCTAAGCTTTTTTTAATAATTGACCTTACATCATCAGGAATTAAGGAATGCAAATATCCACTGAATTGAAGTTTGCCATTTTTAATGGCACTGATTAATTCAGACTTATCAGTTCCATGATATGGAAATTTATCAGTCAGTGACTTATAAAACAAAACTCCTAATGAATAGATGTCACTTCTTGCATCGATTAACTTACAGTCTAATGTTTCCGGTGCCAAATAATAAATATTATCCGAATCTATGTTAAGATAAAAATCTGTTATCTCATTTAATACAGAAAAATCAAAGGAAGCTAATTGAAAATTACCGTCCGCCTTCTCAATTATCGATTCAGGCCTTAGGCAACCATGTATACTTTCATTTCTATGCAATTCAGCCAAGCCGAGTGAAATTTGAAGAAACTTATTTTTAACATCTAAGATACGAGTTTCAAACGCTTTAATGCGTATTTGCCTGCTTCTTTTGCCCTCAAAATAATTCCAAATCACCATCACACCTTCATCACAAATTTTTATTTCTTTGGCTTCTAATAAATATCGGTGCTCAATCTCCCTGGTGTAAAATGATCTTTTATGTGGTTTGCCAATAGACCTAATATATTCAATAATCATTCTGTTATTTTCTTTATCCAAAGCCAAAAAACAATTTCTGCTAATTATACCGGGCCCTAAATCCTGTATCAATTTATACCTGGAATTCATGATATCTTTTACCATATAAATTGTATCAGATACTCTTTTATCAGAAACCCCCCACATAACTGACATTTGTTTAATCAGCCGTAGTTCCCCGGCTGATAATTCTCTGTCCTCATATAATGAAATGATGAGCTCCAGCAATTTTTGAGAAGCAGGTTTAATCTTTTCAAAAAAATCATCTGCCTTATAACATTTGTTATCTTTAAAAAAAATCCAGTTATTCTTCAGACAACTGTCAATGAATTCAATTAAAATACCAGGGCAGCCTTCAGATATTGAATAAAGAATATCATTTTCTTCACCATTAATAAATTCTGGTCCGAATCGTGGTGTTAATAATTTTTGTGGGAAATTCTTATCAAGTGACGTTAAAACCAACCTTTGAAATTTACCCTCAAGCTTAAATTGGTTAATCCCATTCTGGATCTCCTCTTCAATCTCGCCTTCGTCTTCTTCAAGAATGATCATTCCCCACATAGAGTGTTCTTCATATACCAACTTCTTAATTAGTTTCAAAGAATAATTATCAATCCACTGGATATTTTGAATGAAAATTATCAGGGGTACCTTTTTACTCCTACGCCTTATAAAATTTCTATATCGATTAAAGGTTGTAACTTCTTTCTTATCCAAAACTCTCTCACTTTTCCCGCTTTGAATATTATCAACCAAATCTTTTAACGCTTTTAAAGCATCATTGATTCCAAAAATAGCAAGCCCCAGTTGAACAAATTTAATAGAAATATTGATGAGTTTATTTTTTTTTCGAATTTCTTCAGCAATTTTAATAAATGGCAAATAAGGCTTGATAATATCCTTATCACAAATATAGTTTATAACATGTTTATCCCTTGTAAAATTGGGAACATCAGAATGAATCTCAATATCATTCTCAACAATATTAAGAAACTCCTCAATTAACCTGGATTTTCCAATTTTTTTTCTTCCTTGAATTATGTATCCAAGGGTAGTTTTATTTTTAATAATTTTTTCTGCAAAAGCAGCTTTTAATTCATCAATTTCTGATTTGCGGTTTAGGAAAGGATATTGATATTCCATAGGATTCTGATTATAGGTTCAAATCAATCTCTAAAAATACTAATTTTCTAGTATTTTTCCGTAGTTGTTTATGAAAAGTTAATATGCTTAAGGGGAAAAAAGCCGCAGCTGAAAAAAACTGTATAAACGTTATTTTTGAGAAAAAAGTTAGAAATATGTTAATTGATATGCTTATTTTAGGAAAAACAAGGTTTGGTGGAAAAAGGTATTGACTAAATTAATGAATGCAAAATTTATTATCGAATGTAACATTTTATACCTAACAGACTATCAGCCCCTTATACCCAGATAAAAAAATTGATCCAAAATCCTGGTATCAGTTCCGGAAGGTCATCCAATATTTATCATCTCAAAAGAAAAAATCAATGGATTTTATGAAGCTATTGACATTTTGTCGAATACAGAAGGATTTATTGATGAAAAATATGTGGAGATTAAAGATGAGATTAAAAAGAACAATTAAACTGCCACCGGGCTACTATGATTATCGTGCCAGCGCCCCGGGAGTTATCCCCTATTTTGGAAGTGAAACCTTAAAAGAAGGGATAGAGGATTCCTGGAAATTTTATATCACAAATAGATAGATTGTAACTTAATATTCTTTTAATAAATAAAGCTAATTAGTTCCTATATTCTGATATTTAATTTATCAGTTAGTGTCGGGAAAACTATGACGTCAAACAGAATGGAAATGAACAAAGTGTAGGTTCAAGCATCTCCAAACAATCTTTGCTCGTCCTCCCACCGGAGGATTTCAAAATTTTCAAATTAAGGCTGATTTGCACTATTTTAACCATAAAACTAAAAATTCATTTCTAATTATTCCTCCGAATATTTTTTTTTTGAAAAATTAGGTCGTATATTTGCTTACTTGAGGTATCGAGTATACGCGATACGAAATAAATAACTTTTTTTTTTCTTGAAGCTATCAATTACTAACCTAACCAAAAAAACTATGAAAAAACTTGTACCAACGATTCGAAACCCTTTCCTGCTCCTTATCCTGGCTATATTTTTATTTTCATCGTTTAAAACAGAAGCACAAACCAAAACCTTGCCCTGGACTTTCAGCACAGCCTGGCACTGGACTGACTTTTACGCCGTTGGAAAACCTGTTGGTGAGCAAATTACCGATGCGGAATGGATCGGAGAGCTTTACCCTGCTAAATTCTCAATAGGAAGATATTTAATCCCATCATTGAATATCGAAGCATCTTTTGCTTTTCAGAAATTCGGACAGGATTCGATCCTGTTGTGGAAGCGTTTGCCCCAATATCTTGATGACTATCTCCTGCTGGATAAAGATAAGTTTTACGGTAATTTAGACCTGGAACTTCAATACAGCTTTGCCAATGGGTACATACTAAGTGAGTATTCCTGGTTTACACCTTATATCTTTGGAGGAATTGGAGCCACAAAAATGAATGGAACAATTTATTTCCTACTGGACTATGGTGTGGGTGTGGAAGCCTGGTTCTGGGAGCATTTGGCTTTCAACTTTGAAGCGGCCTACGACTACATGCCTGATTATCACGACTACATGCATTACTCCCTTGGATTAAAAGGCAGGTTTGGCGCGGCAAAAGATACCGATAAAGATGGTATTCCGGATAAAAAAGACGCCTGTCCGCTGATGCCCGGATTGCCCGAATTTGATGGTTGCCCCGACACCGATGGTGATGGCCTGGTCGATACACTGGATCTCTGCCCGGATATTCCAGGCCCATTTGAGTTCAGGGGTTGTCCTGATACCGATGGTGACGGTTTACCCGATAATATTGATGAATGTCCGAAAGTTCCAGGCCCCAAAGAATCAAATGGTTGCCCTGATACTGATGGCGATGGTATACCCGATAAAGACGATCTGTGTCCAAATGATCCGGGACCAAAAGAAACTCAAGGCTGTCCAGATAGAGATGGTGATGGCGTTCCTGATAAAGATGATCTGTGTCCCGATACTCCTGGCCCGAAAGAATTGAATGGCTGCCCTGATACCGATGGCGATGGTGTTCTGGATAAAGATGACGAATGCCCGAACGATCCAGGCCCCGTAGCACTTAATGGCTGCCCTGACAGAGATGAAGACGGTGTTGCAGATATCCATGATAAATGCCCTGACACACCCGGGCCAATCGAAAATGATGGCTGCCCAATTATTGAACAGGTGGTCATTCAACAAATTGAAGAAAAACTTGCATTCGAGGCTGATAATATCGAATTTGAAACAGGAAAATATACTATAAGGAATTTTTCTTTACCTAACCTGAATAATATCATTAAGATCATGCTCGAATATCCTGCTACTAAATATATTATTGAAGGGCACACCGACAATGTTGGCGGCGATGATCTCAACCTTGATCTGTCACAAAATAGGGCATTTGCTATCCAACAATACTTTATTGACCATGGCATTGATGCCGACAGGCTAACAGCTATCGGTTACGGTGAATCAAAACCAATCGATACCAATGCAACGGTTGAAGGCCGTGCGCATAACCGTCGTGTGGAAATTCATATGCTGCAAAAAGAAGAATAAATAATAATTAATCGTCAGCAAAAAGGGACTTTCTTTGAAGGTCCCTTTTTTTTTTACACCGGGATCTCGTCACGGAGTTTATCCCGATGAAAATCGCATTGGCGTCAACCTAAGGAGTAAAATCAACTAGATGAGCGATTGAATTTATTCTGTCATTTCTAGATTCATACATACAAGAGTAATGAATATGCTCAATTAAGTAATTCCATTTTTTTGAGTTAATAAATAATCCCATATTCTGTGATATATAAGCGCAAGTTTTCAATATGCTTATATATTGTTTCTTTTTAATTCCACACTTTTGTGCCCTGAAAAATATTGGAATAACTAATAAATTTACCATCAGAAGGCTAGCATAAAAAAAGAACTCAACACGCTGTTGATTTATATATCTCTTAGGAATGGTTATTTTCATATTAAGATTGCTTTTCCATCCCTTAAATAATATCTCAATATACCATCTGCTTCTGTAGGCTTTTTCGATTTGTTCAATAGACCATATGTCTTGAGAAACGTTTGTAATATAGATCGTGTAGCCAAGCAGGTTCAGGTATTCTTTTGAATGATTTGCTTTTTTACTTCTGTCTTTTTTAGCTTTTCGCTTCCTTTTGTTTGCTACATCTTCTGGAACGGGAACTGCTACTAACCTACAATTAAGTTTTTCTTCTCTCCCTAATTTAACATGGATATCAACAATTCCCTTTTTCTTTTTTAGCAATTTTTGCAAATCTAAAGGCTTTATGGTTTCTTTATCAAAAACAATTACGCCGAATCTGAATCGACTTAAAAAAAAAGCCCTTTGTTTTGCAATATTGGAAAAAACTTTTAATACAAAATATCCTAAGTCTCTAATAACTAAATCTTTCTCTTTTAGGTTCTTAGTTATTCTATTAGCATCCTTTTGGTCGTTATCTCTAAATGAAGCAAGTTCAAAGCCTGAAAAAATGCCCCTTCGTATATTGAAAACTGCCTGAATTTTTGCTGTGGCAGCTTTGCCAAATTTAGAATAGCTCCCTGGAAATATTGAGGACAGAGATCTAGGCAAACCGAAATGTGTTGCGTCTTGAATATAAACATTAGGAAAAAATTGAAATAGTGCCGAATCAATAAGAGTATCATACTTCTGCTTAAAAGATTTTTGGAGTAATTGTTTGATAAGTTCAACCATCTCCGGACCTATGCGCTTCCATACAGCCTGTCCGCTAATACTTTTGTTTGTAAGTATACTTATTTGTGTTGCCCATTTATCGTAACTAAACTCACCCACTGATAATAGCTGCCAGTAACTTATGATGATGTCAACTACAGAAAATTTTCTATCCTTACGTTGGCTTGCTCCTATTTTTTTTGCTAGTGATTTTGCTTGATATCTACCAAAAATTTGCCTAATATTGTCATTCGATAATGGGGTACGGTTTGCTTGCATTTTTCTTGTGGTAAAGTTTAATGCAAGTTTCCGTATCCTTTTAATCTACAAGACACTAAAGTTAAATAGTCTTAAACAATCAATTGTTAATATTTCTGTTAGGTTGACGCCAATGCGATGAAAATCGGGACTCTTCAACTTGTAGCTTGCAGCTTGCAGCCAAATTAAGAACCTTTTGCATCTTTTCTCGTTAAAAAAGGAATAACTATATCCCTCTGCCATGAAGAAGAGATTATTTTTCACAGCCTTGCTTGTTTTTACCTTACTTTTTCTCTTTGAAAATAGATCCTTTGCCCAGCACAAGATGTTGCCCTGGACTTTTGGGCTGAGCTGGCACTGGGTCGATTTTCAGGCTGTTGAAATGACACTCTCTGAACAGCTCACCAATGCAAACTGGATAGGTGAACCCTGGCCTACAAAGTTATCTGCTGGTAGGTATTTGAATCCTTCATTTAATGCTGAAGCGTCGTGGGCCTTCATGAAGATCGACGGGTCCACCCTGACAATCGCCGATAATGAAATAATCCCATTGACCGATGATTTTTTTTGGAATGGGGCTATTGAACTTCAATATAGCCTTGCCAATGGCTATATCTTAAATGAATACAGCTGGTTTACACCATATTTATCCGGTAGTGTTGGAGCAACGCATATGAATAATAAAACCTATTTAATGACAGGGTATGGAATTGGTTTAGAAGCATGGATAATAGATAACATGGCTGTTAACTTTAACGGCACTTATGATTATATTGCAAACTATCACGATTATTTTCATTTTTCATTAGGCGTGAAATTTCGCCTCGGTAAGGCAAAAGATACAGATGGCGATGGTATTCCGGATAAAAAAGATGTATGCCCTCACCATCCGGGGATCCCGGAAATGTCAGGATGCCCAGATGCTGATGAGGATGGTATAGTGGACAGCCTGGATCGCTGCCCGACGAAAAAAGGACTGCACGAATTCCAGGGATGTCCCGACAGGGATCGTGATGGAATTCCCGATATTGATGACCAGTGCCCCAGGAAAAGAGGTCTTAAGGAGCTTAATGGATGCCCTGATGCCGATAGGGATGGCATCCCTGATATAGATGACCAGTGCCCCAACGAACCAGGATCGAAAGTCACCTTCGGATGCCCTGATAAAGATAATGATGGCGTTCCTGACAAAGATGATGAATGCCCTTCCCTGCCGGGTGTTGTGGCCCTAAATGGTTGCCCCGACAAAGATGGCGATGGTGTACCTGATAAAGATGATAAATGCCCTGATGAAAAAGGTGCAATAGAAAATTCCGGCTGCCCATTAATTAAAAAAGAGGAATTAGTCGTTATTGAAGAAACCCTGCAATTCCATGCTGAAAATATTGAATTTGCAACAGGCAGCTTCAAAATCAAATCCCTCTCCTATACTAATCTCAATGATATATATTTGATCATGAAAAAATATCCGTCATCAGGATTTTACATTGAAGGACATACAGATAATGTTGGAAACGAAGAGATGAACCTCCGATTATCGCAAAACCGGGCACAGTCTGTAAGGCAATATTTCATCGACAAAGGAATTCCGGCCGAAAGGGTGGCTGCTATGGGATATGGTGAAAGCAGACCCATCGCTCCGAACACTACCTCAGAGGGCCAGGCACGGAACCGGAGAGTGGAGATACACCTGATTCAGGGAAAAGCTGCCTATGAGGACCTTCCTGTTGAGCCAGTAAATGAAACCATTAAATATTCACCTGAAGAAATTGGGAACTTTACTATACAAATCGGTGCTGGCAAAGATAATAACCCCAAATTTATGAAGCTCTCGGAGGTTAGAAGATGTAAAGGAAAAGACGGGCTTGTACGATATATCATTGGCAATTTCAAAACCAGAAAAGAAGCAGATGACTATTGCGCGGTGATTAAATCCAAAGGATATTCAGATGCGTGGGTAGCTGAGATTGACGAAAATAGAATTAATTGCTACTAGAGTTTATTTTACTGTCTGTTGTTTACCAAGGCGTTAGAGAATGCATTTAATTATACTGATCTAATGCCTTTATTTTCTGTTATTTTAAAATAATCTTTCGATCTTTGCAAAAATGAAAAATATCATGAAGACCAAATTTAAATCTATCCTGTTCCTCACCCTTAGCATACTAATTGTTTCTAGTTGTAACATACAAAAAAAAATCGATAATAGCCAATCGAACAATTTTGATACGCCCACCCCGGAACTGAAAAAAATTATTACTGAATATTTTGCTGAAGACACAACGGCAGTCTCTAACTTCATAGTACATGATGAAAAAATCTTGTGGGCTAACCGTGAAACAGCAAAAAATTTTAGTATGAGCCTCTCAAAATATTACGACAAAAGGGAAACGGCTCTTACAAAAGATATTACAGTATATTTCGAAAAAAACAGGTACACGATCGATTTAAATTCGGCCTTGAATAAAGAAATGTTTACATGGCAAAAATTAAAAAAACTGTTAGAATTAATAGATAACGGATGGGCCATAAAAGAAGCACAGGTAGAGGCATGGTCTTCACCCGATGGCCCTGAGAAAAATAATATTAGTCTATCACAGAAAAGAGCTGAGTCAGGTGCAATATTTTTGTCAAAAATAGCTGACAAAACCATGTCTCCCGAAAAATTATATGATACTGAAATACTTGCTCATGGGGAAGACTGGGATGGGCTAGTTCAGGCATTGGAAAACTCCAACCTCAACAACAAAAACACCATTGTTTCAAACTTGCAAAAAACCGATGATCCCAGCCTCAATGAACAAATACTAAAATCATCCGGCGAATACAATGATATAGCTCAATTTATTTTCCCTTCACTCAGGAAAGCAACCTTCACTATCATTTTTGTTGAACAAAAACGGTCAAATAAAGAAATTGCACACCTGTCAATTTCTTCTCCTGATTTACTCTCTTATAAAGAACTTATTTACGCTGCTACTTTAACGGAAGACAACTGGCAAAAACAACAAATCTATGAAAAGGCAACTAAAAAAGACACTGAAGAGTGGCGGGCTCCTAACAACCTTGCCTGCACTTACATAATGGCCGAAGAGTTCAACAAAGCAGTGCCATACCTTAACAAAGCTTCATCTCTATCACCGAAAAACCCAATAATTGCTAATAACATGGCTGCCATTGCGCTAAAAACCGGTGATACCGGGAAGGCTCAGACATATATTCAGCTAGCCATGAAAAATGGCATGGATATGAGCTATTTTTCAGGCATACAGGCTTTACAAACCGGAAATTATACGGAAGCTCTAAAACACCTGAATGGTACGACCTGTAACCACAACTATGGCCTGGCATTATTACTCACCGGCAATGAAAAAGAAGCGATGGAAACCCTCAAATGCGCACCGGATACCGAATTGACCAAACAATTAATTGAAATCATCTCAATTGCCAGATAATCTACACTCCTTCATTATCTTCCTGAGGAAATTAATTTCTCCACTAAATTCTGGATGAGAACTATATTTTTCAACTGCAGTCTTAGAAACAATAAAAGCATCGTTATAGCTTAAAGCATTGTAAAGATACGTAACCCTTTCGCTTTTCTCTTCTCTCTTCTCGCTTCTCTCTTCTCGCTTCTCGCTTTTCTCCTTATCTTTTTCTCTTTTGTTCCTGCATCTTTCGTACATCCATAAACGCTAAATTATAAAAAATGAACTTAAATTTGCTAATTAACAGGGTTATTTTATATATTTGTATTGAAATTGATCATGCAGATAAATCTCTAGTAAAAACATTAAACTATACATTATGAAAAAAAATCTACTTAAGCTTTTTGCTTTCGTTGCTGCTGCTATGTTTGTCAGCAGTTGTGTTACTACAAAAATGCCGGATGATTACGCAGTTACCCCCCCGGTACTGGAAAATCACGGCGGTAAGGTGAGTGTTAATATTACAGCAACCGTACCTGAGAAATCATTCAATAAAAAAGATGTCATTGAGTATCAACCAATAATTAAGTACAAAGATGGCCAAAAAGAACTTAAAAAAATTACACTTCTTGGAGAAAAAGCCGTTGGCGAAGGAGAAGTGATCTATGCTCAAACCGGTGGGAAAGTTAATTATTCAGATGTCTTTGATTTTGAACCCGGCATGGAGGCAAGTGAATTATGGACAAATACAACCTTTCTTAAAAAAGGTAAAAATCCTACTCTCTTAGAACCGATTAAACTGGCAGATGGCGTTATCAATACCTCTCAAAATGTTTATCATGACGAAAACATATTCAATGCAGATAGAGAAACTGCTGAGATGCTAAACATGGATGTTTCCGGATATTATGAGCTTGAAACCATCATTTCAAAGCAAGCAAAGATCTTCTTTCTTATAAATAAGTATAACCTGAATTGGAGACTGCCTCTCAATAAAGATGAACAAAATAAAGAGGTACTTGAGGAATTTAAAGCTTTTATAGCTCAGGGTTGGGAAATAAGAGATATTGATGTCAATGCTTGGGCATCACCTGATGGTGAAGAAGCATTCAATGAGGGCTTGTCGGAAAATAGAGCTGAGACAGGTCAAAAATACATGACAAAACTTCTTGATTCAGAAACAGAAGTTAAATTCAACACTAAGGCCCATGGAGAGGACTGGGACGGGTTTATGAACCTGATTGAAAAATCTGACATTGAAGATAAAAATGCTATTTTGAATGTAGTTCATTCACAACCCGACGTAACCAAAAGAGAAGAAGAAATCAGGAATATGACGGTGGTTTACAAAGAAATTGCTGATGATATTCTCCCCCCTCTCAGAAGGGCTGTTCTGAAAGTTAACTGCTTCGAGCCAAAACGTACTGCAGAAGAGATTGCCCGCCTGGCAGTTACAAATCCGGAAGAACTTAACGATAAAGAACTTCTTTATGCAGGAACTCTTACAGAAGACCTGGATACCAAGCTGAAGATCTATAAATCTTATATGACCCTTTATCCTAACGACTGGAAAGGCTATAACAATGCAGCGTGGATTCATTTAACTAATTGGGAACTTGAAGATGCAGCCACTCTCCTTGCTAAAGCCGATGAGCTCTCATCCAATAACCCAATGGTTGTTAATAACCTTGGTGCACTTGCTTCAAAGGAAAAAGATTATGACAAGGCTGCCGGATTTTACAATGATGCAAAAAAACTTGGCGCACCCGTAGGATATAACCTTGGGATAGTTAGTATTATCAACGGAGATTACGACAAAGCCCTGAATCTGTTTGGAAGTAAAAAATGTAACTATAATGTGGCACTCGCCAAAATGCTTACAGGAAATACAAACGGAGCAAAAACAGACCTGGATTGTGCTGAAGAAAATGCAAAAGTTAATTATCTGAAAGCCATTATTGGTGCACGCACTGATAATGCCAGGATGGTTTATGACAACCTTGCTAAAACAATCGAAGTCAAAGAAAAATATAAAACACACATTGCCGAAGATAGGGAATTCATCAATTATTTCAATGAAGAGGAATTCCAGAATCTGGTGAAATAAAATAGATTTACAAGAAAAAAAGCTTCCTGGATCCAGGAAGCTTTTTTTTTGCCCGTTCAAGCCAATTCTACAAAATCACTCTGTTAATTCCGAAATCATAAGGTTGAAAAATAGCAGTAACTAACCGCTTATAATTGGCCTCATTGTTAACAAAATCCATGTTATTGACGTCAATGATCAAGATCCGCATTTCCTGCTGTTGCCTTAAGTATTCAAAATAACTATCCTGAATACTCTCAAGATACGAATTTTTTATTTCCTGTTCATACGATCGTCCCCTAAGTTTGATATTGCTGATCAACCGCTCAATATCTACATACAAATAAACAAGAAGATCCGGACTTGGAAGATTGGTGTTGATGATATCAAATAACCTTGTATATAATGTTAGTTCATCTTCCTTAATCGTCCTACTGGCAAATATGAATGACTTATTGATAAAATAATCAGAAATAGTAAATGTTCTGAACAAATCCTGGGAAGGAAGCTCATCTTTTAGTTGCTGATACCTTGATGCCAGAAATGAGAGCTCAAGTGGGAAAGCATATTTATCAGGGTCTTTATAAAATTTAGGCAGAAAAGGATTATCTTCAAACTGCTCAAGGATTAGTTTTGCGT
Organism: Bacteroidales bacterium; assembly: GCA_023133655.1. Lineage (GTDB taxonomy): Bacteria > Bacteroidota > Bacteroidia > Bacteroidales > JAGONC01 > JAGLWB01. Next base: position 43,394 of record JAGLWB010000328.1, on the reverse strand, counting down.
TGTATTGGTCTGCAATACGAGTTGCCAAAGAAGTCTTGCCAACGCCAATATTTCCTTCTATGCTTATGAAATTATAATCCATATCTAACTAACATTTATAAAATTCCAATCATTTCTTATACTTCCCTGAAAATTTTGACAGATAATTTATCAGAGCATTGTTTCAGTAACTCACCAATGGTGGTATTAAAGGTTGGATGAATTAGATCCCCGGCAATTTCTGCCAGGGGAGCTAACACGAACCTCCGTTCATGCAAAAAAGGATGAGGAATTATCAGGTTTGCCAAGCTGACAAGCAAATTATCAAAAAAGAGAATATCAATATCAATGGTTCGGGATGAAAACTTTTTAACTGGCCTTGTACGTCCCAATGATTGCTCAATCAGCAATAAAGTATTAAGCAGAGAAGAAGGTGACATGTCGGTTTCAACCTTTAATGCCTGATTTAAAAACAAGTTCTCATCTTCAAACCCCCATGGTTCCGTTTCATATAATGCTGATCGGGCAACTATATCCCCAACTTTTTCAGCCACAAGATTAACAGATTCTTGCAGCATTAACTCCCTGTTACCAACATTTCCTCCTAATAGTAAATATGCAATACTCATAGTCAACGTTTCATATTAGCGACAAAATTACAACATGATTGGATACTTCTCGGAAATTTTTATTAAATTAACGCCCTAATTAAAAATTATACGCCATGAAACAATTTTTTAAATTTATGTTTGCATCGATGTTAGGCTTTTGCCTGACCATCATCGTTTTGTTTTTTCTTTTAATGGCAATGTTTGCCGCTGCCCTATCGATGGGTAAAAAAGAAATAGTTATTGTTCCAAAAAATGCCATATTACACATGGCATTTGACAAGCCAATCCGCGACAGGGCCCCGGTTACACCTGATTTTACAAATTTTACTAAATTCTCAATGGAAAAAAATCCGGGATTGGATGATATCCTGAAGAATATTAAAAAAGCCAAAGAAGATGACCACATCAAGGGAATCTATCTTGATCTAAGTAACCTGCAGGCTGGTTTTGCCACGATTGATGAAATCCGAAAGGAACTATTAGATTTTAAAGAATCAGAAAAATGGATAATCTCTTATGCTGACTATTATACCCAAGCATCCTACTACCTGGCATCTGTCGCAGATAATGTGTACATGAATCCAATGGGAATAATGATTTTCAAAGGACTTAATGCGGAGCTTATGTTCCTGAAAGGGACGCTCGATAAATTAAACATTGAACCTCAAATTATACGTCCTGAAAACAATAAATTTAAAAGTGCTTTAGAACCATTCTTTCTTGACAAAATGAGTGAAGCCAACAGGAAGCAAATGACTAAGCTTATTTTCTCTCTTTGGGATCATGTTGTTGCAGGAATCTCTGAAAGCAGAAATATCTCCGAAAAAGAATTAAATGAGATTGCTGATAAGCTTTCTGTGTTTAAACTGAATGAAAATGCTAAAGAAAAAAAACTGATCGATGGATTATTATACAAAGATGAGATTCTTGCTGAACTCAGGAATCGTCTTGAATTGGAAGAAAAAGAAAAAATTCCTTTTATCAAATTAACCAAATACATAGCTGCAAAAGTAGACAAAGGAAAGAGAAAATATACCCGTAACAAGATAGCCGTCGTTTATGCCCTTGGAAGCATTGGGATGGGAGAAGGTGATGATTACACCATTGGTGCTGATCGGCTTTCAAAAGCTATCCGCCAGGCCCGCCTCGATACGAATATCAGGGCAATTGTCCTTAGAGTCAATAGCCCCGGCGGCGATGCACTGGCATCCGATATCATCCTTCGCGAGCTTATTCTTGCCAAAAAAGAAAAACCGGTTGTTGCATCCTATGGAAATGTGGCTGCTTCCGGAGGCTATTGGATCTCCTGCCATGCGGATAAAATTATTGCTGATGAGAATACAATTACCGGATCTATCGGCGTGTTTGGTTTTCTGCCTAATCTTCAAGGATTCTATAACGATAAACTGGGGATTACCTTCGATAACGCTGCTACCAATGAAAATGCCGGTTTCCCATCTATAAACCGAAAAATGACCGGGTATGAAGCGATAGTCATGCAAACCTTCGTGGAAAGTGTTTATCAAAAGTTCCTTAAATATGTTTCAGAAGCCAGAAATATGACTGTGGAAGAAGTAGATGAAATAGCACAGGGAAGGGTATGGAGTGGAACAGACGCTAAAGAAATAGGCCTTATTGATGACTTTGGCGGGTTAGATGATGCCATCATTCTGGCAGCAGAAATGGCAGAAGTGGAAGAGTACAAAATTCTTTCATTACCCAAACAAAAAGATCCTTTCCAACAAATCATGGATGAACTGATGGGTAAAGGTGCACAATCAATGATTGAAAAAGAATTGGGAGTAAATTACAAATACTACCACTACATTAAAGATGTCTCAGAAATGAAAGGCGTTCAGGCAAGATTGCCATTTGAGATCAGTATCAATTGAGATGAATGACTGGCATATGAAAACACTAATTTTCATAACCTTTCTGGGATTTACCATTGCTTCATTTTCCCAACAAATTATTGAAAATCCCGGTTTTGAAGATTGGGAAGACGCAGGAACCGTTTCAGATGAGCCGGTCGACTGGAGTTCAATTAAAACGTCCGATAACGATCTAACAAATCCGGCAGCCCCGGTTGTTTGGGAGCTTAGCACAGATGCCCATAACGGAAATTATTCAGTCCTGCTGAAAAATATGGCTGTATTTTCTATTGTTGCAACAGGCACAATGACCAATGGCAGGGTCCATGCTGAGTTTAATCCCGACAGTGGTTATGTTTATACAGATATTAATGATGAACGGTGGCATACACAACTTACAGCACGGCCTGATAGCCTGGCCGGATGGTATAAATTTTTCCCAGTAGAAAATGATCGGTGCAGAATCAGAGCCATTCTGCATGTGAATGAAGGATCATTGCCTCCCAGAAACACACAAAGTAACTGGATTGCTGATGCCGAATATAATTCCCTATCTGAAACGGTTGACACATGGGCTCGTTTTTCAATCCCCTTTGAGTATATTAGTGAGGAGACTCCCGAGTTTATTCTAATTGTTTTTAATTCAGGGGATGGTCTTGAAGCCGTTGAGGGCAGTATAGCGCTGTTCGATGATCTTGAACTCATTTATAACCCCGGGGCAATCGATAAAATACCGGGAGAAACTGCAGCCTTTTATTTTTATAATGATGCATTCTATTTCAAATCACTTCATCAGGAATTTGACGGAAGCAGCCTCTTTCAACTAACCAACTTAAACGGAAAGATTATCTTTCAGCAAAAAATATCAGGTGATTTAATGAAAATTGATACTAACTTTCCGGAAGGTATTTATATCGGATCCATTATCAGTGAAAAAGGAATTATCTCCCGGAAGATTCTTATTCAATGATGCGTTTTTTCATCATACTTTTCTTTTTAACCTTTCAAGCAAAGGTGTTTTCACAGGATACTGGTTTTTTCAGGGGCCGCGTTACTGACGACACCGGTGAGCCGTTGATAGGTGCATCAATCATACTCAAATCCGACCCGACAATTGGCTCTGCTGCTGACTTAAATGGATTCTTTTCTATCAGTGTTTATCCCGGATCACATGCATTTGTTATTCACTATACCGGAATGAAATCCGATACTGTAACAGTCTTGATAAAATCAGGTCAAACCATTGAAAAAAACATTACACTGACTCCTTACGTAAGTGAACTAAAGGAAATTGAAATTAAGGTAGGGAAATTTGAAAAAAATTATGAAGAGATCTCTGTTTCAGTGGAAATAATTAAAGCAGACCTCATCGAAAGCAAAAACACACGTAATATTGAAACAGCCTTAGATCAAACCCCCGGGTTAAATATCCTCGATGGGGAAGCCCAGATACGTGGAGGAAGCGGATTTACCTTTGGTGTTGGAAGTAAAGTAGCTGTTTTTGTTGATGAAATGCCTTTACTTTCCGGCGATGCAGGAAGGCCAATATGGGATTTGATACCTATAGAAAATATTGACCAAATTGAAGTTATCAAAGGCGCTACTTCCGTTTTATCAGGTGCTTCGGCGTTAAGTGGTGCTATCTATATCCGAACCAAATACCCTGGGCTTAAACCGGTAACCAGGGTAACTACTTATTCCGGTTTTTATTCTTCTCCGCAAAATAAAGAAGCCAAATGGTGGAACGATTTCCCTTATATTGCCGGCACTTACTTGCTCCACTCCCGAATGATAGGCAACCTTGATCTAGTTGTTGGAGCAAATCTAAACCTCGACCACGGATACCAGGGTGCGCCAAAACCAGGCCCTATGGTTATTGATACTGTCAGTAATTTCAGCGATAAACAGATGAGAAAACAACGATACCGATTTAACTTTAACCTCAGGTATCGTTCAAAAAGTATTCAGGGACTGAATTATGGAGTGAATGGAAATTTATTGCATAATAACACAAACATGGCCCTTGTCTGGCTTGATGACACAGCAGGGTTTTACCGCGCTTATCCCGGGGCAGCTATCCTACAGAATATAACCACTTTCTACATTGATCCTTTTTTTAATTACTATACACAAACCGGGATCAAACATAGCTTAAAAGCAAGGATTTTCTATCTTGATAATGACATGAGTAATAACCAGTCGAACCGGCAAACAATGATTATCGGCGACTATCAGTTCAGAAGAGAATATGCTTTCTTAAATAACCTTGAATTTATTGGAGGGTTGATTTCACAATATACCTCTTCAGATGCAAAAATGTACGGTGGTTCAGGCTCACCACACAATACACTTTTTAACTTCTCGGCCTACACCGAGTTAAACCATAAATTATTCCAGCTGATCAATTTATCCTATGGCGCAAGGTTGGAATATTTCCAATTAAATGACACATTGAAAGATACAAAATCTATATTCAGAATTGGAGCTACAATTAAGCTTCTTCAGGAAACCAACCTTAGGGCTTCTTATGGGCAAGGTTACAGGTTTCCTACAATTGCCGAAAGATATATAAGGTTAAGCATGGGAGCCATTGCTGTTTTTGAGAACCCCTACCTTCTACCCGAATCAAGCTGGAATGCTGAAATAGGTATTAAACAAGGACTGAAGTTTGGTAAATATTTTGGTTATATTGATATTGCTTTCTTTTCCCAGGAATATAAAAACACCATTGAGTATTTATTTGGGTTCTGGGATCCAAATTATACTTTTGCTATTGCCGGATTTAAATTCCTTAATACCGGGAAATCAAAAATAACCGGGATTGATATTTCTCATACCGGTATGGCAAAGGCAGGTAAACATGGAAAATTAAGGATCATTTTGGGATACAACTATATTTTACCTAAAACACTTGAACCGGATTATGTCTTTGCCCATGACTACAACCCGGGTGGGAATACTGAATTTAGTTACCGCTCAACAAGCATCGATCCAAGTAACAATATCCTGAAATACAGATTTCTACACACATTAAAAGGAGACATCGAGTATAACATAAAAAATTGGGCGTTCGGTTTTAGCATTAAATACTATAGTAAAATAGAAAACCTCGACAAAGCCATTGAAGATTTTGAAAAAGCGACAATACAATCAGGGGGATCGCTGCAACCAATATTGTATATGGATTATTTTTACAACCATAATAACGGGAATGTGATAATGGACGGAAGAATCAGTTATAAATTCAACGATAGGCATAAAATAGCAATCATCGGCAATAACTTTCTGAATCGAACCTACTCATTAAGGCCTTTGAAAGCTGAAGAAATGAGAACTATTTTGATCCAGTATACCCTGAATATTTAAAATCACAAATCAATGAATGCTATTTATTATTTAGGAAGGAACACACTATCTTTGTGTCTGTCAGGTGTTTCACCTGACAGCAAATGTATACTCAAGTACCAGACCAGAATTTCACCTGACAAATTAATATTAACCTAAAATAACTATTAGAAATACCGTGAGAAAACAGACCTTCATCAAGCTGAGTTCTAAAATCTTTATTTTTATTTTAGTACACTGCCTATCCTCTCTGTCGTATGGCCAGACAAACAGATACTGGTCGCAAAATTTCAATGAAGAAGCTTCATTGCTAGCAGGAGCTGTTGTTGGAGGCGGTACCGGTGTCAGTGCCATCTATTATAACCCTGCAAACATTTCAGAAATCGAAACGTCGAAACTCTCTGTTAATGCCAGCCTGTTCGCAATTGAATTCTTCAATTATAAAAACGCTTTGGGTAATGATATTAACCTAAAAGAATCTAAATTCCAACTTCAACCTAGGTTTATATCTTATCTTGTCCAGCCCAAAAACAACAAACGCCTTAGTCTCGAATTTGCCGTTCTGAACAATGAATTCCTGGATATGGAAATGGCCTATACAGAAGAAAAAATGATGGATATATTAACAAATCTTGAAGGCAATGAAAAATATATCGGAACGTTCAGAACAAGCCAATATTTCAGAGATGACTGGCTCGGCTTTGGTGGGTCATATAAAATTGATAACGCACTTTCGGTTGGCATGAGCATGTTCTTATCAATAAAAAACCTTGAATACCAATACATGCTGGATGTTGAAGCATATCCCCTTACAGATACTGTCTATAATAATAACCTGGCTGTACCATTTTATAGCGCAACAGCTCAGAAAATTGAATATGTCAAGTTTAATAATAACAGGCTTATCTGGAAGTTTGGTTTTAAATATAAACCCGAAAGATTAGGGATAGGCATCAATATAACAACTCCGTCGGTTGGGCTTTTCTCGGGTGGTAAAGTCGCATCCGGAAAAATAAAACAAAGTAACATTAGTAATCCGAACGGAAACGAATTCTTGCCGGATATGCTGATAGTTGATACTCAAACCAAAAATGAAATAAGTGTTGGGATGAAAAATCCATTATCCATTGCATTCGGTTTTACCTATGATAATCAAGACAACAAAAAGACCTTCTTTGCCACCATCGAATATTTTAATGAAATCACTCCTTACAAATTGGTCGTGGCCAGTGAAAACCCAAACATTACCACTCAGGAAAACTATGAAAAATTAGAAACCAAAGACTGGTTAAGTTACGCATACGGTGCTAAATCAGTAGTTAATGTTGCCCTGGGGTATCGATGGGATATTTCGGAAGATATGCTTATTCTTACCGGATTCAGAACCGATTTCAATTACCTCAAGAATCTGGATTATGGCGAACTCAGTAACTATAACCGGTTGCAGGATCTTGTTTATAATGTATATCATATCACTGGCGGAGGGCAGTTAACAATTTTAAAAATAAATATCATTGCCGGGTTACAATATTCGTATGGCAGGAAAAAAGACCAGTTACAACTAATCAATATGGCTGACCCGGTGGAGTACAATACAGTGGAAAACGCACCTTTACAGGGCACACGTGAAAATACCATGATCCTCAATTACAATAAAATTAGTTTGTTCCTGGGAGCAACCCTTAGTTTTGGCACTAATTAGAAAAACAAAAAAATAAGCAATGAAATCTAAACTACTATTAGTGATAATAATATCAGTGGCAATAAACTGTGTTTTTCCTGTTAGTTCAAATTCACAGGTGCTGATATCATTATTATTAGGCGATAAGCTAAACACCGGTGAAATTGAATTTGGCCTGACCGGGGGATATAACAGGTCATCCTTAATAGGCCTGGAAAACTCAACCGGACTGAATAATTTCAACCTGGGTTTTTATTTTGATTTTTTATTAAAAAGTAACTGGTACTTATATACTGGCGTTTTGGTTAAATCGCGGGTTGGTGCCTCCGGTATTCCTGTTTACTCTCTAGAAGATCCAGACCTGGATAGTTCATTTGTTGACGGTGAAGTAATTAGAAAACTTAATTATTTTTATGTTCCTGTAATGATTAAATACAAATTTGAAAATAATTTGTATGTTAATTTAGGATTTCAGGCTGGTTTGCGTAGCAAAGCAATTGATGAATTCAGAAACACAATCTATAAAAAGGACGATCTAGTGTTTAAAAATGATGTTGGAGAACAATACAAAAGAATTGACGCCGGATTGTCAGCCGGTATTGGCTATAAATTTCCTAATGGGCCAGGAGTGAATTTAGGTGTACGGTATTATTATGGGTTGGTAAATATTAATAAAGAAGGTGATGACAAAACATTCAATTCTTCATTAAATATTTTCGCAGAAATACCAATAGGCGTAAATAAAAAAGAAAAGTAATAAATTACCCTTTTAAATCAGCTTTCCTATTCATTAGAATAATCCATAGCCGCCATTCTGAGATAGCTTTTATATCTCCTTTGAGCGTCTTTTTCTGCTGCAGAAAATAATACTTTAGCTTCAGCAGGGAAAGACCTCTTGAGAGAGGTGTACCTGACTTCTCCGTTAAGAAACTCCTGGAACCGTGTCCAATCAGGTTCCTTAGAGTCAAGTTGGAACGGATTTTTTCCTTCCTCTTCCAATACAGGATTATATCTATACAGTTGCCAGTACCCGGCTTCAACAGCTCTTTTTTCTTCTTCCTGGGTTTTTCCCATTCCCAACCTCAAGCCATGATTGATACATGGAGAATAGGCAATGATGAGAGAAGGCCCCGGATAAGCTTCAGCTTCTCTTATCGCCTTCAATGTTTGTGACTGGCTGGCCCCCATAGCAATCTGTGCTACATACACATAGCCATAGTTCATGATCATCGCCCCAAGGTCTTTTTTCCGAATTTTTTTTCCGGAAGCTGCAAATTTGGCCACAGCACCAGTTGGCGTAGACTTTGAGGCCTGGCCACCTGTATTTGAGTATACTTCAGTATCCAGGACAAGAACATTGATATTATCGCCGGAAGCCAGTACATGATCCAGTCCGCCATAGCCAATATCATAAGCCCAGCCATCACCACCAAAAGACCAAACCGATTTTTTAATCAGATAGTATTGCAGGTTCAATATCTCTTTTGCAATCGGGTCTTTCTCTTTTTCTAGTATTGGTATCAGTTTTTTCGAAGCATCAGTTGAACCTTTGGCATCGTCTTTTGCCTCAAGCCATTCTTTGAAAGCCTCTTTCGCTTTTTCTGATAAATTTCCATGTTCCCCTTTCATCAATCTTACAATACGTTCTCTTAACTTCTCCACACCCATAAGCATACCAAACCCATATTCAGCAGTATCCTCAAAAAGCGAATTCGCCCAAGCCACACCATGTCCGCTTTGTTTATGTGTACAATAGGGCGTTGAGGGAGCAGCGCCTCCATAAATAGAGGAGCAACCGGTTGCATTGGCAACCATCATTCTTTCGCCAAAGAGCTGGGTAATAAGCTTTACATATGGTGTTTCGCCACATCCCGCACAAGCACCCGAAAATTCAAAAAGAGGTTGAGCAAACTGGCTATTTTTTACCGTTTTTTCTTTCTCAACCAGGTTTTCCTTGTAACTAACATTGGAATCCATATAATTCCAATGGTCTACTTCCGCCATCTGTGTTCCCAGTGGTTTCATTACCAGAGCTTTCTCCTTTGAAGGACACACATCAGCACAATTACCACAACCTGTACAATCAAGTGGTGAGACCTGAATGCGGAATTGCAGACCAGCAAAGGCTTTTCCAACTGCTTTCTTGGTAAGGATCCCTTCAGGGGCATTCTTAACTTCGTTCTCATCAAGCAAAAACGGCCTGATAGCAGCATGAGGGCATACATATGCGCACTGGTTGCATTGAATACAATTATCAACATCCCATTCAGGAATATTCACGGCAATACCTCTTTTTTCAAAAGCAGTTGTTCCGGGAGGGAAAGTACCATCTTCCCTGCCCTTGAATGCACTTACAGGCAAATCGTCGCCTTTAAGTGAATTTATTGGATTCGCTACATTATTAATAAATGCAGGAAGTTGTTTTTCTTCTTTTTGTTCCTTCTTAATTTCAATACTTGCCCATTCTTTGGGAATATCAACCTCTTCTACCTCTCCTCCCCTCTCAACAGCAGCAAAGTTCAGGTTTACAATATCCTCACCTTTCTTGCCAAAAGTTTTTATGATAGCTTTCCGCATTTCCGTAACAGAAGCATCATAAGGAATGATCCTGGCAATCTTAAAAAAAGCAGACTGCATGATCGTATTTGTTCTGGTTCCCAGCCCAATATCCTCTGCAATCTTAGTAGCATTAATAATAAAAAACTTAATGTTATTTTCGGCTAAATATTTTTTCATGGAATCAGGGAGCCTGTTACAGGTTTCTTCAGGGCTCCACAGACTATTAAACAAAAATATTCCTCCTTTTTTTAACCCTTTCAACATATCATACTTATCAAGATAGGAAGAAACATGGCAGGCCACAAAATCCGGTGAATTAACCAGGTAAGTTGAGTGAATGGGTGTGTCGCCAAATCTAAGGTGCGAAGTAGTGATCCCCCCTGACTTTTTGGAGTCGTATGCAAAATAAGCCTGGCAATGTTTATCAGTTGTATCACCAATAATCTTAATAGAATTTTTGTTAGCTCCTACTGTTCCATCCGCTCCAATACCATAAAATTTGGCTTCGTAGGTACCAGACAGCGAGGTACTGATCTCTGGCAGTAAAGGAAGTGATTGGAATGTTACATCATCAACAATACTGATAGTAAATCCATTCTTTGGTTCTGTTAATTTTAGATTCTCAAACACAGAAAGAATGTGTGCCGGTGTTGTATCTTTTGAGCTGAGCCCATAACGTCCACCAACAATCAACGGGCGGTTTTCCCTATCATAGAAAAGCTCTCTAACATCGAGATACAATGGTTCGCCAAGTGCACCGGGTTCTTTGGTTCTGTCAAGCACGGCAATCCGTTTAGCTGTCTCAGGGAACACCTTGAAAAAATATTTGGCAGAAAATGGCCTGTAAAGATGACAGGTAATCAAACCAACTTTTTCACCTTTCGCGTTGAGATTATCAACCATTTCCTTAATTGTTTCAGTTACAGTGGTCATGGCGATAATAATACGATCAGCGTCAGGAGCTCCATAATAAGTAAACGGATGATACTCTCTTCCGGTAAGTTTGTGAATCTCCTGCATGTATTCTTCAACAATATCTGCAACTGGTTCATAAAATCTATTTACAGCCTCTTTGGCCTGGAAGTAGATATCAGGATTTTGTGCAGTACCTCTGGTAACCGGATTTTCGGGATTAAGAGCTCTTTGCCTGAATTCAAGTAACTCCTTTTGATCGATAAAGGGAGCCAGGTCATCGTTTCCAAGGGCTTCAATTTTCTGAATCTCATGTGATGATCTGAATCCGTCAAAAAAATGAAGGAAAGGGATCCTCGATCTGATTGCAGTAAGGTGGGCTACTGCAGCCAAGTCCATAATTTGCTGAATGCTACCACTGGAGAGCAATGCAAAACCTGTTTGCCTGACAGCATATATATCGTTGTGATCACCAAAAATAGAGAGAGCATGTGCAGCAATACTCCTCGCACTGACATGAAAGACAGCAGGAAGCAATTCTCCCGCCATTTTATACATATTAGGGATCATGAGCAATAACCCTTGTGAGGCAGTATATGTCGTTGTCAATGCACCGGCTTGCAAGGCACCATGAACAGCACCTGCAGCACCTGCCTCTGACTGCATCTCTTTTACCTTAACAGTTTCTCCGAAAATATTTTTTCTTCCCACAGCAGCCCACTCATCAATATACTCAGCCATTGTCGAAGAGGGTGTAATAGGGTAAATACATGCAACTTCACTGAACATATAAGCAATGTGAGACGCTGCCATATTTCCATCGCAGGTGATAAAATTCTTTTTCTTTGCCATAACTAATACCGGTTAAAGATTAATATTATAAAAGTCTTGATATCAAAGGGTTTAATAATTTTTTTTTAAGGATGCAAATTTATAAAAATTAAATTAATCTATGAATAAATCAGATAAAATTAAAGTAACAACCAAGTTATTTAAATTCATTTTAGATTAATAAATGACTTCAACGGTTTTAATATTATTTGGGCGAATATGATAAAAGACATGCTGAGATGACATCATTATTCCCAAATATTGAATGACATTATTAAGTGGATGGAGTCAAAAAATTTCCAATGAGATAGGTAATTGACGAAAGGAAAATTTATCTGTTACTCAGAATTCATTTGTTCTAAGATTTTAGTCGCCTTTGAATTATAATAACTTATGTCATCGTTGGCAACTTTCTTAAATTGGGCAATGGCCAGGTCTTCATCCCCATTTCTTAAATAACTGAGACCTAGATGCCATTCTGCCGGTTCCACATAAAGGCTGTGATTATTTCTAATAATCTCCTGAAAACAGCTAATAGCATCGGTAAACTTTTCTGTCTCAATAAATGATATTCCTGTATAAAATCTAATAGCAGAATTATTGGGATCGGTAATCAATATATCGTTAAATAGAAGGATGGCCTGTTCATAATTCTTTTGTTGATAATTTCTCAAAGCCTCAACAAGATCAATATCTCCTGAACGAGTGACATGCACAGGCCTGTCAGAATCATAATACTTATTAAAAAGTTTAGTATTTGAGTATTGCCTGGGAAGAAAAAGAAATAAAGCTGCAGAAACCAAAATCAGTATAGTGATTGAAGCGGCAGCAAGTTGAATTCGTCGGCTTGTTAGTCTGAAGGTTTTGGCTGGTTGCTTAATTTCTTTCTGGCGCATCATCACTTCAGCCATTTTTTGGCGAAACTCAAGAATATCCTTTTGAGCAAGGATCATATTAAGGTCCTTCTCAAGCTGAACATTCGCCTGTAAACCTTTGTTTTTCTGAAGTTCTTCCTCAAATGACATAATTTCTTCTTTATTCATTTCGCCATTAACATACCTGTCAACCAACAAAGCATATTTTAGGTTATCATTCATTGATATAAAATTTTTTACTTCTTGTATCGTTAAGAATTCGTTTCTTTAAGTTTTCTTTACAAAGAAATTTTCTGGTTTTGGCATATTTCTCAGTCTTATATCCCATAACCTCCGCGATCTCCTTTAATGCCGTCTTGTTAAGAAACAATAACAAAACTTTCCTGCAATCTTTACTCAGTCTTAGAAAGTGATGCTGAAATAATCTGTATTTCTCATTCTCCTCGTTATAAATTTCAAACATCAGTTCATCTGAAAGATCAATGATATTTTCTATATCATCAACTATTCTTCCTGAAGATCGGGTTTTCTCCAAACGTTGTAACCACAAATTTCTGCAAACCGAATATAAAAACGTTTTGAAAGAACATTCTAAAACCAACTCCTTATCTCTGACTTTCTCATAAATAATAACCATGGCATCCTGAAATACATCTTCTACATCCAGCTCAGAGCCTGAATTACGAGTGATCAAATTTCTAATGGTGTGATAATATTCATTATAAACGTATTTGAGCACTTTCTCATCGCCATGAAGTATTCCTTCAAGTATAGCCTCGTCAGGGTTTTGGAGCATTAATCAATAGTTTATCCAAATTTTACAAAAAGGTAATACATATTTATTAAAGAATTTTTCAGGATGTTGATAAGTTAGCAAAATTGTTGACAACCCCAAACAAATAGCAATAAAATAAGCCATATTCCAATGGACATGGAAGGCGAACTTATTATTTTACTAAGTCATAAAATCCCAAACCTTCCTGTTTTCTTGCAATAATACATATTATTAACGGATTTACCAAATAAAAAGTGTGATTATTAACCCCGTTCCCCCAGCTAATTTTATCGTAACTTTGCGAAAAAACGAATTTGCACACTTCATTTGTCGTTGAAAATAAGCTGGGGTTTATCACCATTCGTAATTTACTTAAACAGAAATGCTTAAGCACATTAGGTGAATATTATGTTGACAAGATAGTATTTTCCGACAATTACCACCACGTTTCAAAACTAATAAATCAGGTCTGGGAATTTTTATCAATCATTGGTGAAGATCCTTCCTTCCCTTCTCAGGATTATATCAACATGATCCCGGAATTGACCAGAATTAAGACCCCGGGAACATTTATTGAAATTAACTCATTATCTAAACTGCGACTTTCCCTGCTTACAATTTCTTCGTGCCTTGACCATATACAAAAAGAGACTGATTCATACCCTGAATTACAGAAACTATCAGCAGAAGTTGTTTTAGATAAGGCTATCATGGAAGGGGCTGAAAAAATCATAGATGAAAAAGGAAATATCAAAAATAATGCGTCCCCTGAACTAAAAAAAATCCGTGCTGAAATCATTCATAAACAGGTAGCCATTGATAAAAAAATTGGACAAACATTAAAAGCTGCTCAAATAGGTGGATGGATTAATAAAGATGCTGCAGTTACGATTAGAAATGGCCGGATGGTTCTTCCTGTACCTGTTACATACAAAAGAAACATAAAGGGATTTATTCATGATTCTTCTGCTTCAGGCCAGACTGTTTACATTGAACCCACGGATATTTTTGACATTAATAATAAGATAAGAGATCTGGAAAATGAAGAACGACGTGAGATCATTAAGATTCTGATCAATTTCACTGAGCAAATAAGACCATGCATCGATAATCTGATTTATGCTTATTATTTTTTAGGAATGATTGACTTTATTCAGGCAAAAGCTAAACTTGCCCTGATGATAAATGGTAACCGGCCGGTATTGAAGGATACCCCTGTTATTGAATGGAAGAATGCGATACACCCCCTGCTTTTTCTTTCACATAAGGAGCAAAAGAAAAAGGTAGTTCCTTTATTTGTAAGCCTCAATGATAAACAAAAAATCCTGATCATTTCCGGCCCCAACGCAGGTGGTAAGTCAATCTGCCTAAAAACAATAGGTCTTCTACAATACATGATCCAATGCGGTTTGTTGATCCCCCTTGATGAAAAATCGGTTGTTGGCATTTTTCAAAAAATCTTTATTGATATTGGTGATGAGCAGTCCATAGAAAATGATTTAAGCACATATAGTTCTCACCTACTTAATATTAAGTACTTCATACAACAGGCTAACAAGAAGTCTCTTTTTCTGATTGATGAATTTGGAACTGGTACAGAACCACATCTTGGCGGTGCTATTGCTGAGGCTACCATTGAAAAAATGAATAAAATAGGTAGCTATAGTGTCATTACTACTCACTATGCTAATTTGAAGTTATTAGCGAACAATCACCCTGGTATTGTTAATGGAGCAATGCTCTTTGATTCAAAAAAAATGCAACCGTTATACCGACTAAAAATCGGTCGGCCCGGAAGTTCATATGCATTTGAGATAGCAAAAAAAATTGGATTCCCAAACGATGTTCTTGATAATGCAACTATCAAAACAGGCAAAGGTCAACTCGACTTTGATCAACAGTTACAACAACTCGAGTTGGATAAAGAAATATTGGATAAAAAAGAAACAGAATTGAGGGTGGCAGATGATCTTCTAAAAGAAGTAACTGACAAATATCAAAGACTGCTAAACAGCCTGGAAAATGACAAAAAACGATTATTGGAAGAAGCCAGAAACGAAGCCAGGAAAATCGTGGAAGACTCTAACAAACTGATTGAAAGGACAATTAAAGAAATTAAAGAAGCACAAGCGGAAAAAAAAGAGACCAAAAAAATAAGGGAGAATCTTAAGGTGTTCGCTGAGGAAATTCAAGAAAAGGCTAAAAAGGATGAAAAAGTCAGGGAGGCTAAAAAAATAAAAAAGGTTGAAAAAACAGAACAGGTTCAAAAGTTTCAAAATATCCCAAAAGGAGAAAAAATAAAAAAGGGAGATTTTGTCAGGCTGAAAGGACAAAATTCTCCTGGAGAGGTTATTGATATTAAAGGAAAAAATGCGGTTGCTATTTTCAACAACATTACCATTAAGGCA
This sequence comes from Bacteroidales bacterium, assembly GCA_023133655.1. Classification (GTDB taxonomy): domain Bacteria; phylum Bacteroidota; class Bacteroidia; order Bacteroidales; family JAGONC01; genus JAGLWB01. Next base: position 27,547 of record JAGLWB010000328.1, on the reverse strand, counting down.
GCACTTGAAAAGTTAGACAAGCTTTCTGTAAATACAAGTATTAAACAACCAAAAAAACAGAGAAGCACATATAAAAATATTTCCAATCAGCTGAACATTAGAATGGCACATTTTAAATTATCGATCGATGTTAGAGGAAAGCGAGCTGATGAGGCTTTGGCAGACATTCAAAAATATATTGACGAAGCCATTCTTCTTAATATACGAGAAGTTAGCATTTTACATGGAAAAGGCGATGGAATACTACGCAAAGTGATCAGAGACTATTTAAAAAGAACTGATGAAATTAAACAATTTGCAGACGAACATGTTGAGAGAGGCGGGGATGGAATTACACTGGTGAAATTTTAGCCTCCCCTGCGAAGTTCATTTCTTACTTTCACTGGTAGGTTTTCAACAACCAGGTTGTACGATTCATCAATCCACTCAAATAACAAATCATCATTAACAGATCCATCAATTATAATCGTATTCCAGTGTTTCTTATTCATATGATACCCGGGTAGCACCGAGGGGTACAGGCCTCTAAGCTCAATGGCTTTTTCGGTGTCACACTTAAGATTTATACTAAAATCGCCATGAATATTAGTCAGGCCAAACATTTTATTCATCACTTTAAAAACGAGCGTTTCATTATCAAAAGGCAAACTCTCAGTCACACCATTTTTTGCCAGGCAATAATTTCGGAATTCTTCAATGTTCATATTTCATTTTTTTCAAAATTAGTTAAAAAACGCACAATCATTTATGCTTATTTAGAATGAATAAAGAAGAAATGCATCAACTCAGAGCTATTATCTTGTTTTTCTGTTAGTTGAAATGCTGCTTACCATTCTTAATAAGATCAAAAAAACACCCGAAAAAGGATTTTAATAGGAACTATAAAATTAATCATTAATTTTGCATACTTGCGAAAGTGTTTTCTTTAAACCAAAACACCAAGTATGACTTCTTTGAGAAGGAAAACTTCGGATCTAAAAAAGCGGATGCGATATGCTTTAAAGGGTGGTGGAACTAAAGCCATCGAGAAGCAAAAAGCTACCGGAAAAATGACAGCCCGCGAAAGAATCATCGCACTGCTGGACCCAAAATCCTTTCATGAATACGATCTTTTTGTAGAACATGCTGGCAAGGATTTCGATATGGATAAGAAATACCTTCCGGGTGATGGTGTAATAACCGGAACCGGAACGATAAGCGGCTATCCGGCATGTATTTTTGCACAAGATTTTACTGTTGCAGGAGGATCGCTGGGGTGGATGCATGCTAAAAAGATCACCAAAATCATGGACCATGCCCTGAATCTTAAAGTACCCTTAATCGGAATCAACGATTCCGGAGGGGCCAGAATTCAGGAAGGGGTTAACTCACTTGCTGGTTACGGGGAAATTTTTTATCGTAACACAATGGCTTCCGGATTGATACCTCAAATCTCGGTTATTCTTGGACCCTGTGCCGGAGGAGCTGTTTATTCCCCTGCCCTTACCGACTTTGTCTTTGTAGTCGATAAAATCTCAAAAATGTTCATAACCGGTCCTGAGGTAATCAAAACAACCATTGGCGAAGAAATTTCCATGGAGGATCTAGGAGGAGCCAGAGTTCATGCTGAAACATCCGGGAATGCCCATTTTTTCGCGGAAAGCGAACAGGAATGCCTTGATCAAATCAAGCAACTGGTAAGCTTTATTCCATGGAACAATGAAAGAAAAGCAAAATCCTTCCCCAAAAAACCACCAAGAAGCAGAACATATAAAATTGACGAGATATTTCCGACAAATCCCAGACAACCATATGATATCAGAGAGATTATTAAATCTATTTGTGACGACTCTGAGTTCCTGGAAGTGCAAAAGCTTTTTGCACAAAATATCGTTATAGGTTTTGCCAGACTAGGTGGCGAAACGGTAGGTTTTGTGGGCAATCAACCACTTGTTCTTGCCGGTGTTCTGGATGTTGACTCATCTGATAAAGCGGCTCGATTTATCAGGTTTTGTGATGCATTCAACATACCATTGGTTACACTTGTCGATCTGCCAGGATACCTGCCTGGTGTCGACCAGGAACATGCAGGTGTGATCAGGCACGGGGCAAAATTATTATATGCTTATTCAGAGGCAACAGTACCCAAAATTACTGTTATCCTTCGCAAAGCATATGGCGGAGGATATATTGCCATGTGCTCACACCACCTGAAAGCGGATTTTGTTTTCGCCTGGCCTACTGCTGAAATAGCTGTGATGGGACCGGAAGGTGCAGCCAATATTATCTTTCGGAATGAAATCAAAAATGCAGAAAACCCGGAAGAAGTCCGAAAACAAAAAATCAAAGAATACAAAGAAAAATTTGCAAACCCATATGTGGCTGCAGCATACGGATATATCGATGCAGTAATTGATCCAAGTGAAACCAGAAAACAACTTATCTATGCCCTGGAGGTTTCATCTGATAAAAAAGTGTATTTACCGGAGAAGAAACATGGCATACCTCCATTCTAATTTTCATTTTTTAAGTTTAACTTTTAGTTTTAATCTACTAAAAAAGATAAAAACAATATTTCTAAAAATCTGAGAATATGAATAATACCAACCCAAAAAATAATTTTAAGACCATCACCATCGACAACATTAAATACCGTACGCGATTAACAAAAAAATTCCTTTCCCGAAAAACGTATAAACCAAACGACCCCAAAAAAGTATTTTCATTTATTCCGGGGTCGATAAAAAAAATAAATGTTAAGGCAGGGAGCAAAGTAAATATTCAAGATAAATTGATAGTACTCGAGGCAATGAAGATGAACAACTATATCTTATCTCCTATAGAAGGTATTATTAAAAAAATCCATGTTAAAGCAGGAGAGCAAGTTCCCAAAGAATATTTACTACTGGAATTCAAATAAACAGGTTAATGGTTAAGAACCAAATATTTTGTTTGATTCTTCAATTAGTGCAATAATCTCTTTTCCACCGTTTCGGTTCCTGGCTGAAGAAACAATAATTGCGGGAATTTCTTCCCATGTGCCTTGTAATTCTATCCGATACCTTGAAAGCGCATCGTTCAACCTGATTTTTGTTAATTTATCAGTTTTTGTAAAAACGATAGTAAATGGCAGTTGATTAACACCCAGCCAGTTGATAAATTCAAGATCGATTGCTTGAGGTGCAATACGTGAATCGACAAGGAAAAAAGTATTTAACAGGTTCTGTCTGAGAAGCAAATAATCACGTATCATTTTCTTCCATTTTTGTCTTATTGTTTTTGATATTTTCGCAAATCCCATACCTGGTAAATCCACCAGGTACCACTCATCATTGACCAAAAAATGATTGATTGTTTGTGTCTTCCCGGGTGTTCGAGATATTCTGGCAAGTTGTTTCCTTCCGGTAACCATATTTATTAATGAAGATTTACCAACATTCGACCTGCCAATAAAAGCATATTCAGGCAAAACCGGCTTTGGGCATTTGGCCACATCAGGGCTGCTCAACACATAGATCGCATCCTTTATCAACATACCAGTAATATTAGCTCTTCATTTTATATGAAGAAACATGACGATCCTTTTTTATGTCATAAATATCTTTGATAGTTATGAGAATACCGGTTTCTTCAACATTACCAAAATGATCGTTAATAGCTGTTCCAAATACCCGCATAGTTGAGGAAAGGTTCATATAGGCATTAACAAGAGGAGGAATATTTTCTTTTAACATCCGAACCTTATTAATTAAAATCTTGTAATCCTCATTGTAATCTTTTCCGAAAAAGATGTGTTCAAGTTCTTGTTCTTCAGTTACAAGTTGAACCGGATTGCAAGGAACAACCAATTGATCAGAATCGGGAAAATACTTTTGCAAAAAATAGAGAATCATGTCACGAGCGAGAATATTGAAACGTGGATACATCGTAATTTTTCCAAAGAAATACCGAACATCCGGATTATCTATGGTTAATGCTCCTAAGCCATCCCATAGATTATCAAGTGAATAAATTCCTTTTCTTATATTGAAGGTTGGTTGAAAAGCAGGTTGCACAAATGATCTTCCCAATTCAATTGTATAGGGCAGGTACTCATCAACAAACTCCTGGGATATCTTAAACAACCTGGAAGTTGGGCTTTTTAAATTCCCCTGTTCATCTGTAGGAATGTTAACTCCTTCATTATACCTGTAACCGCCAACAATTTCTCTGTCCAAAGGGCTCCACACAATCAACTGTTTAAATGGGAAGGAAGCTGTATCATATTCATCAATATCAACCTCTTTACCAGTTCCTCCACCAGCGTCCCTGAAGCTTACCTCACGCAATCGTCCAAGTTCCCTCATAGTATTTGGCGAGTCATGATGCGTAATAATATATATCTTTTTCCCGCCATTATTGGTATCTCTTACAAATTTATCATCCGTTAGTTCTGATTCGATCAGCTCGGGGTCAACAAGAGGAATAATTGGTTTCATGATAAAAAAATTAAGTAATTATATTAATAATGGAATTCTTCCTTTTCATTATTTTTTAACTGATACACATGCTTTTTAACGAGAGATGCCCAGTCTTTATCACTAAATCGCTTATCAAACGTATTAAAAGGGATAGGCATCCCAATCCTAAATGTCAAGGTTTGGTTTTTCTGTTTATACATTTCATTAACGAGGAAAAACATTTCAATATTGGCTTTTATGCCAAGCTTTTTTCGAAAATTGGATAAATTATAGAAAAAACCCGAATTTCTTCCGTCAATATGCACTGGAATAACATTTCGTTCGTGTTGCCGGGCTTTGGAAATAATAGTTTTCTTCCATTCCAGATCAATGATATGCCCGGATTGCTTTCTGGAGCATAGCCCTGCAGGAAAATACAACATGGCGGTATCAGAAGCAAATGATTTTTCCATAATTCTGATATTTTCAGTATTTCTACCATGCTTATTGATCGGAATAAATAGCCCTTTAAAATTGGGTAAAGCCATGAGAAGGTCATTCACAGGAAACACTACATCGTTTCTTACCCTTCCGATAACACTGATAAGGGCCAATCCATCCAAACCACCAAGCGGATGGTTTGATGCTACAATAAAACGATCGGTAGCAGGAACATTTTCAAGGCCATATACTTTAATTTTCGCTCCCATCTCCTTTAAAACAGCATTTGCAAAATCAATACCGAAGAGATCCTGGTTTCTGGCCAAAAAATCATTTACCGAATCAACATGAATAATTCTTTTAAGGTAGTTCATCACAAACCAAGGCAGAATTTTCAATAACCGTGGGTTCTTACCAGCAATGACTTTTCCCAGATCAATAAATGGTTCCTTCATCGGAACTGATGGTTGATTATGTGATTTGTTACCTGTCATGGATGCAAAAAAAGAAGTTTTTGGAATTACAAATTTAGCGAATTAATCATTATCAAGTTAAAAATAATTACAAACAATTGATTATCAAGCCATTAGATTTTTAATCCTTGAGGGTTGTAAATAATTAACAGGCTGTTTATCCTAACCTCCTTATTCTCTGTAAGTTAAAACATTCCAGTGATTTTTTTATTAAGAAAATGAAACTTTTTATTAACAAAGTGGTAAAATGTGGTAAAATGTGGTAAATAATTTATTATATTTACGCCTTCAAACAAAAAGTTTATGGCAAATCTTCTTGGTGAATATGAATGTAAGATAGATGCCAAGGGTCGAATTATGGTACCAGCATTACTGAAAAAGCAAATTCCTCCTGAAGCAGAGGAGAGGTTTGTCATAAACCGTGGGTTTGAAAAATGCCTGGTGTTGTATCCAATGAATGAGTGGAGAGACATAAGTGAGGAGATTAACAAACTCAACCTTTATGTTAAAAAGAACCGTGATTTTGTGAGATACTTTCAAAGAGGTGCTACCGAGCTGCACCTGGATGGAAATAACCGGTTGTTGCTTCCCAAAAACCTGTTAGGGTATGCAGATATCAGCAAGACTATCGTGTTGTTTGCTTATTCGAACAGGATCGAGGTATGGGATAAAGAAACTTACATCAACCTGTTAACCGACGAACCAGAAGATTTTTCAACACTGGCTGAAGATGTAATGGGAAATATTGACGTACTGGATCAGTAGAAATAATGAGTTACCACACACCTGTTCTTCTTAAAGAAAGCATTGATGGGCTTTCCATAAAACCTGACGGCCGTTATGTTGACCTCACCTATGGCGGTGGTGGGCATTCCAGAGAGATACTTAATAAACTAAAAAACGGTAAACTTATAGCATTTGATCAGGACCAGGATGCCCTTCCTAACAGAATTGAGGATAACCGACTGCTTCTTTTAAATCACAACTTCAGATACCTGAAGAACTTCCTTTCCTATTACGGTGAGTTGCCAGTTGATGGCATCCTGGCCGACCTGGGTGTTTCTTCACATCAAATTGACTGCCCTGAAAGAGGGTTCTCAACACGGAATGGAAAATATCTCGACCTGCGGATGAATAAGGAAAAAGAATTAACCGCCCAGGTTGTCGTAAACCAGTACCCGGCAGATAAATTATCCAGGATATTTTCAACATATGGTGAGATAAAAAATGCCAAAGCATTAACAGGGGTTATTGTAAAAGAACGAAACAGCAGGCTCATAGAAACGATTAACCATTTCAAAGAAGTAATAATCAAATGTGCGCCAAAAGAAAAAGAAAATAAATACCTCGCCCGGGTCTTCCAGGCCTTACGCATTGAAGTTAATCAGGAGTTAGCTTCGCTGAAAGAAATGTTAAGCCAAACTATTCAGGTACTTAAACCCGGGGGGCGGATTGTTATCATCTCTTATCATTCGCTGGAAGACCGTCTGGTAAAAAATTTCTTCAGGTCCGGCAATTTTGAAGGAGTTATTGAAAAAGATTTTTTTGGCAAAGCAATGGTTGACCTGCGGGTAATAAGTAAAAAGCCCATTATTCCTTCTAAAAATGAAATAATAGATAATCCACGTGCCAGAAGTGCCAAAATGCGAATTGCTGAAAAAATATAAAATGGCTGTGAAAAAAAACAGATACAAAACTACAAAGCAATCTCAGGTGGGAAAGAAACCTTCTTCAGATCAACAATTAATAAAAACGGTTCAATCAATTTTTGATGGTTCATTTCTCACAAGAAAAACGGTTATCAGTCTATTACCATTCCTTCTTTATCTCACGTTGCTTGCCATCATTTACATAGCTAACTCCTATGAAGCTGAAAGGATCATTATTGAAAGCGACCGTATTAAGAAGGAATTAAAAGAGTTAAGGTACGAATTTATTACTACAGAAACAGAATTAACATCAATTAGCAAACAATCAGAGGTGGCAAAAAGATTATATCCAACAGGCATCAAAGAATCAACTACACCTCCATGTAAGATATTAGCTGACTAAGAATAAATAAGAATTATCAATTGTGAGTGCAAAAAATATTAAGAAAGACATTCTCTGGAGAGTTTACCTGGTTTATCTGGGTATTTTGGCCTTTGCTTTCATCATAATTGGTAAAGCAGTCTTTGTTTTGGTTTATGAGGGTGATGAATGGAAATCTTTTGCTAACGAACAAAGGGTCAGGTACGAACAGGTTAAAGCTGTTCGCGGGAATATTTTTGCAAGCGACGGAAGTTTAATTGCCACCTCGATTCCACTTTTCGACATCAGGATGGATGCTGCAACACCTCACCTCTCTGATAAAATTTTTTATGACAATATTGACTCTCTGGCATACCGGCTATCGCATCTATTTAAAGACAGATCTCAAACAAAATACAAACAAATTATAACGCAGGCACGAACTAAAACGGATCGTTATTTCCTTATTAAGCGTAGGGTCACTTACAGCGAACTTAATGCTTTAAAGCACTTCCCTATTTTCAAGTTGGGTAAATACAAAGGTGGTTTGATCATTATCCCACGAACAAAACGCGAAATGCCATTTAGCCTACTGGCAGCCAGGACTATCGGTTATGAATCTCAAAATGCAAACGCTTATGTTGGCCTGGAAGGAGCGTATAGCGATTACTTAAGAGGTACCGGGGGTATGCGACTTGTCAGGAAGATGGCTCAGGGGGTTTGGGCTCCTGTGAATGAAAAATTTGAGATTGAACCTCAGAATGGTTGTGATATTATCACCACAATCGATATGAACATTCAGGATGTTGCCGAGAATGCTTTACTAAAACAATTGCAAGAACATGATGCACACCATGGCTGTGCCATTCTAATGGAAGTTGAAACCGGTCATATCAAGGCTATTGCTAACCTGAAAAAAAACAACAACGGTATTTATGAAGAAATTTACAATTATGCTGTTGGTGAAAGTTCAGAGCCCGGATCAACATTCAAATTGGTTTCAATGATGGCCGCATTGGAGGATGGGCTCATCGATCTTACTGATTCGGTTTATACTGGTGATGGCTGGACTGTCTATTATGGTCGAACCATGAGAGATTCACACAAGATCGGTGATGGAAACATTACGATGAAAACCGCCTTTGAGCACTCGTCAAATGTAGGTATCTCCGGGATTATTGAAAAAGCTTACAAAAACAACCCGGAAAAATTCTGCGAAAGACTATACAGTTTTGGCATACAAAACACACTGGGGATAGAAATACAAGGGGAAGGGAAACCCGATATTAAAACTCCGGATCACCCTTCGTGGTCAAATCTTTCCCTTCCATGGATGGCCACAGGATATGAAGTTGCCCTAACTCCCCTTCAATTACTGACTTTCTATAATGCCGTTGCAAATGACGGTATAATGGTTAAACCTATGCTTGTGACAGAGATCATGAGATCGGGAGTTCTTGTAAAAACATTCAAAACAGAAGTTATTAATAAATCCATCTGTTCAAACAAAACCATCGAGAAGGCAAAAGAATTACTCGTAGGAGTTGTCGAACAAGGTACTGCTAAAAATTTAAAGAATCCGGTTTACAAAATTGCCGGTAAGACAGGAACAGCACAACTAGCCAATAAAAATGAGGGGTATAACAAAACAGACTACAAAGCTTCATTTGTCGGGTATTTTCCTGCTGACAATCCAAAATACTCATGCATTGTAATTATTAACAGGCCATCAAAGGGCATATACTATGGAAGCCTGGTAGCTGGCCCGGTATTTAAAGAAATTGCTGACAAAGTATATGCAACACAGATGAATATTTACCAGGAAGAAATCGTTCAAACCGACAAAAGAAGCCTGCCAAACATAAAAACAGGGTATAAAGAAGATCTGCTCATAATTTATTCTTCATTGGGTTATGATCTCGACACAAGCAATTCCGGAAGGTTTAACTGGGGAGAGGCACTTTACAAAGATAATGGGAAAATTACATTTTGCGAACACACACCTGCGCGTCATTGTATTCCTGATGTAGTTGGAATGGGAGCAAAAAATGCAGTGTATTTACTTGAGAATTTAGGATTACGAACAAAAATACATGGTTGTGGCCATGTTAAAAAACAATCTATAAACCCCGGTAAAAAAATCGAAACTGGCGACGAAGTTACGTTGATATTAGCATCAAACTAATAGATATTTATTTTGAGAAGAACGCTAACAGACATATTGAGGGAAGTTGAGATAGTTAAAATTATCGGCGAAAAAAATATTCCGGTTACTCAAATCCATTTTGATTCAAGAGACGTAACTCCGGGTAGTCTTTTCGTTGCTATCAAAGGCCTACATTCTGATGGCCATAAATTTATTAACACAGCAGTTAAAGCCGGGGCACAAAGCATTGTATGTGAGCAAATTCCGGATCACTGTTCAAGCATTGTTACTTATATTCAGGTTAAAAACTCCTCTTTTGCACTGGGAATCATTTCATCACATTACTATGACCATCCTTCAAGCAAGATAAAACTTATTGGAATTACCGGAACCAACGGGAAAACAACAGTTGCAACTTTACTTTTTAATCTTTTCAGAGATCTTAAATATAATGTCGGACTGCTATCGACAATAAATAACAGAATAAATGATCAATTAATACCTTCGACCCATACAACTCCTGATGTATTGCAAATCAACAGGTTGCTTGATCAGATGGTTAGAAATAAATGTTCTGTTTGCTTCATGGAAGTCAGTTCGCATGCTATTGATCAAAAAAGAATAGAAGGTTTAGAGTTTGACGGTGCAATATTCACAAATATCAGTCACGAACATCTCGACTATCATAAATCATTTGATTTATATATATCCACAAAAAAAAGTTTTTTTGACCATTTACCTTCCACTGCTTTTGCATTAACCAACACAGATGATAAAAATGGAAGCGTGATGCTCCAGAATACCCTGGCTAAAAAGTACACTTACAGTCTGAGATCAATGGCAGACTTCAGATGCAAGGTCATCGAGGACAGCCTGGAAGGCATGCAACTTTTCATTGACGGAAATAATGTTTGGGTTCAACTTGCAGGGACATTCAACGCATACAATCTTTTAGCAGCCTATGCCACAGCAAGCCTGCTCGGTGAAGACAAAGAAAAAGTATTTCCCTCTCTCAGTGCTTTAAAAACGGCAGATGGAAGATTTGAAATAATAAAAAGTAACAACAACATATCTGCTATTGTGGATTATGCACACACACCTGATGCCTTATACAATGTGTTGATGACTATTATCTCGCTAAAATCATCTCAGGCAAAGGTAATAACTGTAGTTGGTGCGGGAGGAGACAGAGATACAACAAAACGGCCATTGATGGGAATGGTAGCTTGCGACTACAGCGACAAAGTTATTCTGACTTCTGATAACCCCAGATCAGAATCACCCTCTGCAATCATTGAAGAAATGACAAAAAATGTTGATGAAGTAAACCAAATGAAAATTATAAAAATCATAGACAGAAAGGAAGCCATTAAAACAGCCTGTGCATTGGCTAATCCTGACGATATCATACTGATAGCAGGGAAGGGTCATGAGACCTATCAGGAAATTAAAGGGATAAGGTATCCTTTCAATGATAAGGAAATTATAAAAACAGTGCTATCATCAAATAAACTAACATAATTACCAGTATGTTTTATCATTTGTTTAAATATTTAGAAGAGGCTTTTAACTTTCCCGGTGCCGGGCTATTTGAATACATTTCATTCCGGGCTGCTTTGGCGGTAACTACTTCTCTTATCATCTCATTATTATTTGGGAAAAAACTAATCAACTACCTAAAGAAAAAACAAGTTGGTGAGGCTGTCAGGGATCTTGGATTAGAAGGACAAAACGCAAAACAAGGAACGCCAAGCATGGGAGGGTTGATTATTCTTGGCGCCATCCTGATCCCTACCCTTCTATTTGCTAAGCTAAATAATATTTACATCACATTGATTTTAATATCAACTGGATGGCTGGCATTAATTGGATTTATTGATGATTATATAAAAATATTTAAAAAAGACAAAAAGGGGCTTGCAGGGAAGTTCAAAATTTTCGGACAAGTTGGGTTAGGGTTAATAGTTGGGTTAACCATGGTTTTTAGTGATTCAATCGTTATAAGGGAAAAATTAAGCCGGGAGGAGATCACTGTGTTAGCCCAATCAGCTGAAAATGGCAGGGTAGCACCTGGTGACAAATTCAACTCAAAACCAATAAACTCAACCAAAACAACCATTCCTTTTTTCAAAAACAATGAATTTGATTACGCTATTTTCTTATCATTCTTAGGCGAAAAATCATACAAATGGGCTTTCCTGATTTTCATTCCTATAGTGATACTTATTATTATCGCTGTGTCAAACGGTGCGAATCTTACAGACGGACTGGATGGTTTAGCCACTGGCACCTCTGCAGTAATTGGTGCAACCCTGGGAATTCTGGCCTGGGTATCCGGGAATATCATTTTTGCCGATTACCTGAACATCATGTACATCCCAAATATTGGTGAATTGACAATTTACATCAGTGCATTTGTCGGTGCCTGTATAGGGTTTTTATGGTATAACAGTTACCCTGCCCAGGTTTTCATGGGAGATACCGGCAGCCTTGCCCTGGGAGGAATTATTGCTGTTTTTGCAATCATTATCCGCAAAGAAATCCTGATCCCTATTTTATGTGGGATATTCCTTATTGAAAACCTGTCGGTGATTATGCAGGTGGGCTACTTTAAATTCACAAAAAGAAAATATGGGGCTGGAAAAAGAATCTTCAAAATGGCTCCCCTACATCATCATTACCAGCTTTTAGGGTACTCTGAACCAAAAATTGTAATGCGTTTCCTGATTGTTGGAGTGATGCTGGCAGTTATTACAATCATAACATTAAAAATTAGATAACTAAACACAATTAACAAGATAACATTGAATGAAAACAAAAGACATATGCATGTTGCGGTACTGGGGGCAGGGGAAAGTGGCGTTGGTGCCGCTCTTCTGGCAAAGAAAAAAGGGTTGGAGGCTTTTGTTTCAGATAATGGAATCATAAAAAACAAATACAAGAACGTTCTTTCACATTATGAGATAGCATTTGAGGAAGGGAGGCATACCTGTGAAAAAATTTTGCAAGCTGATGAGATCGTAAAAAGTCCAGGAATACCTGACAATTTACCATTGATCACCCTGCTAAAAAAGAAGCATATACCCGTTATTTCGGAGATAGAGTTTGCCGGAAGATATTGTACTGCAAAAAAGATTTGCATAACGGGTAGTAATGGAAAAACAACAACCACGCTCCTAACAGGTAACATACTATCCAGAGCCAGACTGAATACCGGTATAGCAGGAAACATAGGAAAAAGTTTTGCCGGGTTAATTGCTAAAAAAGAACATGACTTTTATGTGCTTGAAATTAGCAGTTTTCAGCTTGACGGAATGTATGATTTTAAAGCTGATATAGCAGTAATACTCAATATTACACCCGATCATCTTGACAGGTACAATAATGAGTTTTCGAGATATATCAACTCAAAGCTCAGGATTATTCAGAACCAGTCTAACCTCGATGCAATAATATATTGTGCTGATGACGAAATAATAGAGAGTGAATTATCGAAGCGAAATATAGCGGCAAAGAAATATCCATTCTCCATATTTCAGCGCATTACAGATGAAGGGGCCTGTTTATCGCACCCCCTAACATCAGAAATGAGTGAAAGTGAATACAAAAAAGGAAATAAATTAATTATTAACATAAACGGTGAAACACTAGAAATGACTTTAGAAAATTTAGCACTACAAGGCCGACACAACATTTACAATTCAATGGCTGCAGGTATTGCAGCCAGGATATTGGACATTCGGAAAGAAACCATTAGGGAAAGTCTTTCAGATTTTCAGCATATCGAACATCGATTGGAGTATGTTGCCAGGGTCCATGGAATTGAATTTATTAATGATTCCAAAGCAACAAATATTAATGCTACATGGTATGCTCTTGAATCTGTTAACAAACCTATTATATGGGTCGCAGGAGGTATTGATAAGGGCAATGATTACAGTCAGTTGAAAGAACTGGTTAGAAAAAAAGTAAAAGCCATTATTTGCCTGGGATTGGATAATACAAAACTAATCAAAGCTTTTTCTGATCAGGTAGATATTATGACTGAGGCTCATTCCGCAGAAGAAGCGGTACAGGCTGCATACCAACTAGCAGCAGATGGTGAGACTGTTCTTTTATCCCCGGCTTGCGCCAGTTTCGATTTATTCAACAATTACGAAGACCGGGGACGAAAATTTAAGAATGCTGTAAAAAAGCTTTGATAACTTGTTGGGGGGTTGCTTTAAACGTAAAAAGTACAGTTAAAAATGAATTTCATAAAGGGAGATAAGGTTATCTGGATTGTAGTAATTATTTTATCGATTTTTTCGATACTTGCTGTTTACAGTTCTACCGGGACCCTGGCTTATAAATACCAGTCGGGGAATACCGAATATTATCTTTTCAAACACTTTGGAATCATGATCCTGGCATTAGGCCTCATGTATTTGGCTCATTTGATAAAATATACATACTACGCTCGAATTTCCCAAATTGCGCTATATATTGCCATTCCTCTTCTTGCTTATACATTGTTTTTTGGTACCTCTATTAATGAAGCATCCCGGTGGTATACATTGCCGATGATTAACATTTCATTCCAGCCTTCCGATTTTGCTAAGTTGGCATTAATTATTTTCATTGCACGGTTGCTTACCAAAAAACAAAACGAAATAAAAGAATTTAAGTCGACCTTCGTACCCATCATTCTACCCATTCTGCTTGTTTGTGGGCTAATTTTACCAGCCGACTTTTCAACTGCGGGGCTTTTGTTCCTTACCTCCCTGGTATTAATTTTCATTGGAAGGGTAAATCTAAAATACATATTTGCTCTGATTGGAATTAGTGTAGTTATGATGGGTTTATTAATTATGATCATTTATCAATATCCGGATGTTGGAAGATTTGGTACATGGAAAAACAGGGTTGAACAGTTCAAAGGCAATAATGATGAGGGAAACTATCAGGCGGAGCAAGCAAAAATCGCTATAGCCACAGGAGGCATCTTTGGCAAGATGCCCGGTAACAGTATGCAGAAAGATTTTCTTCCTCACCCCTATTCAGATTACATCTATGCCATCATCATTGAAGAATTCGGATTAATTGGTGGTTTTCTCATTCTATTTATGTATTTGATTCTTCTTCACCGTTCAATAAAAATCGTAATACGGAGCCCCAGGCACTTCGGGGCATTTTTGACTATTGGATTAAGTTTAAGCCTGGTATTCCAGGCGTTCATACATATGGCCGTCTCCTTAGGCCTTCTCCCTGTTACAGGGCTCACTCTCCCTTTGGTATCAATGGGCGGGACATCATTATGGTTCACAAGTATTGCCATCGGTATAATTCTAAGTGTTAGCAGAGATATTGAAACTCAACATAAAACTACAACAAACATTGCCACAGCATAAAGTAAAAATATTGATAAGTGGAGGAGGAACGGGAGGGCATATTTTCCCGGCATTGGCCATTGCAAATGCGTTAAAACAAAAATGTGATGCAGATATTCTTTTCGTTGGTGCACTAGGTCGCATGGAAATGAAAAAAATACCAGAAGCCGGGTATCAGATAGAAGGTTTGTGGATCAGTGGCTTCCAACGCAGAATAACATTGAAAAACATACTCTTCCCATTTAAGGTCATTTTTAGCCTGACTCAGGCGTTAATGATAATTAACAGGTTTAAACCTGACATTGCTGTGGGTGTTGGAGGGTATGCCAGTGGGCCTGCTCTAAAAGTGGCTTCAAAAAAAGGGGTTCCAACTGTTCTTCAGGAACAAAATTCCTACCCTGGAATAACAAACAAATTGCTTTGTAAAGCAGCAAATAAAATATGTGTGGCATATGAGGGTATGGAAAAATACTTCCCAAAAGAAAAGATCCTAATAACAGGTAATCCTGTACGAAAAGAAATCGTGGACCTAAAAGGAAAAAGGAAAGATGCTCTCTCCTACTTTCAACTAAATCAAGAAAAAACAACACTTCTCGTGATCGGTGGAAGCCAGGGTGCACTTTCAATCAATGAAAGTATCAGGTCAAACATTGAACTAATTACCAGCAAAGATGTGCAAATTATCTGGCAAACTGGCGAGAAATACTATAACACCGCGAGAAACATTATCGAGCAGCAAAAAACACCACAGATAAAAGTCCATGCTTTTATCCAGCGAATGGATTATGCCTATGCAGCAGCTGATTTAGTAGTGTCGCGTGCTGGCGCAATTGCTATTTCCGAATTGTGTGCTGTTAAGAAGCCAACCATATTTGTCCCTTTACCACATGCTGCTGAAGATCATCAAACCAAAAATGCCATGGCATTGGTTAAAAAAAATGCAGCATTAATGGTCAGGGACTCTGATGCAAAGGAGAGTATTGGGAATTTGATAATCAACCTCATTGAAGAGACAAAAAAAAGGTCACTTCTGGCAACTAATATTGCAAAGCTGGCGCACCTTAATGCAGCGGATGTGATCGCAGACGAAATTCTGGCGCTAGCTAAAAAACAATGAAAAGTTAAAAAAAAATAAGTGCTCTAAAAATGGATCTGTCAAACATAAAAAATATTTACTTTCTTGGTATTGGAGGGATTGGTATGAGCGCATTAGCTCGTTACTTTCATTACCATAAAGTAGCAGTTTATGGCTATGATAAGACCGAAACAGATTTGACCAGAAAACTTGAAGCAGAAGGAATTGATATTCACTACGATGAAAATCCATCGCACATTCCAGAAAATATAGACCTGGTGGTATTTACCCCGGCTATCCCATCAGATAATGCTGAGTTTCAATACTTTAAAAAAACTAATATCCCAACAACAAAACGAGCTGAATTACTTGGGTTTCTATCTAAAGACTTTTTTACGATAGCTGTTGCCGGATCTCATGGAAAAACAACCATTACATCCATCATTTCGTATATTCTGAAAGACTGCGGAAAGGATATCATTGCTTTTATCGGAGGCATTAGTAAAAATTTCGAGTCCAATTTCGTGATTTCGCCTGATGCAGAATTTTTGATTGTTGAAGCGGATGAATTCGACCGGTCATTTTTGAATTTACAGCCCGATGTAGCTGTAATAAGCTCCATTGACCCCGACCATTTAGATATTTATCACAAAAAGGATCATTTGTTTGATTCATTCACCCAATTCATTAATAATATTAAGCCAGCTGGTACACTCATTATTAAAAATGATCTTTTGCGGGTTAACAGACAGGATATTACAATTAAAACTTACGGCCTAACCCACAATGTTGATTTTCAGGCTTTAAATCTCACCGTAAATAATGGTGTTCAACATTTCCATTTACATGCCGCAAACAGGTTCATTGAAGATATAAAACTGCAGGTACTGGGGTCATTTAATGTCGAAAATGCATTGGCTGCAGTAGCTGTTTGCCTATCTGTAGGAATATCACCTGAGCAAATTTCAAAATCATTACTCACATACAAGGGCGTAGAAAGAAGGTTTGATATTCGAATAAATTCACAGAAAATCGTCTTTATCGACGATTATGCACATCACCCTGAAGAATTGAAAGCAATCATCCTGGCTGTGAAAGAAACCTATCCCGGGAAAAAAATAACCGGAATCTTTCAACCCCACCTTTATTCAAGAACGCGGGATTTTGCTGAAGATTTTGCTAAAAGCCTGGAGATGTTGGATGAAGTAATACTACTACCAATCTATCCAGCAAGAGAAACACCAATTGAGGGAATCAGCTCTGACATGCTATTACAGAAGATAGATAAGGCGCAAAAAATGGTGTGCAAAAAACGGGATATCATAGATGTGTTAAATCAAAAAAAGTTTGAAGTTCTCCTAACATTGGGTGCAGGAGATATAGACAGATTAGTAATACCAATAGAAAACTACTTAAAGACAAAGATGATAAATTAAGTATTTGAGGCGGCAATGAAAAGACTACTACATATCATTCTGATGATGCTCCTGGCGGCAATCGTAGTCATTATTTTGGGATTTATTGAGAAAAAGCAGAAGTCTGTGAGGATTCGTGAAATCAAAATCACAATAGATCATAATAATAGCGAATCATTTATCACGAATAATGATATTCTTTCGCTCATTAATAATGAGTATGACTCGGTAATAGGTAGGTTTATGTCAGAATTAAGCCTGGAAGAACTGAACCAGATAATACAAAATATCCCATATTCAAAAAAAGTGGATGTTTATACTACAATAAATGGGACTTTGCATGTAAGAATACAACAGAGGCAACCCAGAGTCAGGGTTATTAATAATAATGGAAAAGGCTGTTACATTGATGCCGATGGGTACTTAATGCCGTTACATCCACAAAAAGCAGCCAGGGTTATCATCGCCAATGGCAATTTAACAGATCCTCTTAATGATGTTACTTCGTTAAAAATAGGTATTAAACATAACGAATTGGAGGAGAGAGATCTGTCTGATCTTGAGAAGGTTTATTTGTTGGTTAATTGCATAAACAATGACAAATTCTTAAAAGCCCAGATTGAGCAGATCTTCATTAATGGATCAAAAGAGTTTGAATTGGTTCCAAAAGTGGGAAGCCATATTATTCATTTCGGGAAAATTAATGATATGGAAAAAAAATTCTGGAAATTAAAAATCTTTTACACAAAAATCCTTGAACAAGAGGGGTGGGAAAAATACAAAATTATCAATCTGAAATATGCTAATCAAATAGTTTGTTCTAAATAAAATAAAAATGGACACATCAGAAATTATTGTAGGTCTGGATATTGGCACAACAAAGATTGCTGCTATTGTTGGCCGGGTGAACGAATATAATAAAATTGAAATATTAGGGTCCGGGAAATCCGAATCGATCGGAGTTAAAAGAGGCGTTGTATCAAATATTGAACATACGGTTAACTCCATACATAAAGCCATAAGAGAAGCTGAGATTAAATCAGGAGTAAATATTGAAACTGTCAGTGTAGGTATTGCCGGGCAACACATTAAGAGTTTGCAGCATCATGGGAGTTTGATCCGTAACAACAACGACAATGAGATAAGCCAGGAAGATATCGACCGATTAAATGAAAACATGTATAAACTTGCCATGAGTCCCGGAGAAGAAATAATTGAGGTAATCCCTCAGGAATATATGATAGATGGAGAACGGGGCATAACAGAACCGGTAGGGATGTCAGGGATATCATTGGAAGCTAATTTTCATATCATCACCGGGCAAACCGCAGCAGCAAAGAATATTTATAAATGTGTTCGAAAGACAAATCTTGAAGTAACAGAGTTGATTCTGGAGCCAATTGCATCGGCTGAATCGGTTATCAGTGAAGAAGAAAAAGAAGCAGGTGTTGTGCTGGTGGATATAGGTGGTGGTACAACCGATATTGCCATCTTTCAGGATGGAATTATCAGGCACACTGCGGTCATCCCATTTGGAGGCGACATTATTACAGATGATGTAAAAGAAGGATGCACAATCATAAAAAAACATGCAGAGGAGCTAAAAGTTAAGTTTGGTTCGGCTCTGGCAAGTGAGAATAAAGAACAGGAGATTGTTGCAATTCCAGGGTTGAGAGGCCGTCCTCCAAAAGAAATCTCCTTAAAAAACCTTGCAGGAATCATACAAGCTCGCATGGAAGAAATTATCGAACATATCCATTTTGAAATAAAAAACAGTGGGTGTGAGAATAAACTCATAGCAGGAATTGTGCTTACCGGAGGTGGTGCACAACTTCTTCATATTGCCCAGCTCACAGAGTTTATTACCGGAATGGATACCAGGATCGGGTATCCGAATGAGCACCTCGGGCAAGATGTTCCTGAAGAGATTGCAAGCCCTATGTATGCTACCGGAGTAGGGCTTGTAATGATAGGTCTCGAAAGAGCTGAAAAAGGTCGAATGAAAAAAGAAAGGGTACTACCCAGCGAAAAAAAAGGGGAACCAAGAGAGGAAGGGTCCAGTTTCTTTGACAAAATTAAATCGTGGTTTGATGAAGAAGGTGTTGACTAAAAAACATTGTGAATAATTAACCAAGAATTTGTGAATAAAAAAATAGTAGCTTGTCAATTAGAAATATATTAAAAACTAATTTTAACGATTGAAATTATGCCTGAAATGCTAAAATTTGATTCTCCAAAAGATCAGTCATCGTACATAAAAGTTATTGGCGTTGGAGGTGGTGGTTGTAATGCGGTTACCCACATGTTCAAGCAAGGAATACAGGGGGTTGACTTTATATTATGCAACACCGACATACAAGCTTTAGAAACCAGCCCTATTCCAAATAAAGTGCAACTTGGCACGTTGGGTTTAGGTGCCGGATCGATCCCATCGGTAGGTAAAGAAGCTGCCCTCAATCATGTGGATGAAATAAAGGAGGCTTTACAAAACCAAACTAAGATGCTGTTTATTACAGCAGGAATGGGAGGAGGAACCGGTACTGGTGGAGCCCCCGTTATTGCTGCCATTGCTAAAGAACTCGACATTTTAACTGTAGGTATCGTTACTATTCCATTTTTATTTGAAGGAAGAAAAAGGAGATTGCAAGCCGAACAGGGCATAATAGAAATGAGGAAATTTGTTGACACTTTGCTTATCATTTCAAATGATAAACTGCGGCAATTATTTGGAAACTTAACCCTGACGGAAGCTTTCTCAAAAGCAGATAATATTCTGGCAATAGCAGCCAGGGGCATTGCAGAAGTAATAACTGTTCCCGGTCAAGTCAATGTTGACTTTCAGGATGTCAGAACTGTGATGAAAGACAGTGGGGCTGCCATTATGGGTACCGGTATTGCTGAAGGTGAAAACAGGGCAATGGAAGCTGTAGATGCCGCATTGACCTCTCCCCTGCTCAATGATAATAACATTAAAGGTGCCAGCAATATTCTTTTGTATATATCCTCGGGAGAAGAAGAGATTAAAATGGATGAAGTGAGTGAAATCACAGAACACATTCAAAATGAAGCTGGTAATAATGCAGAAATGATTTGGGGTAACGGGGTAGACGCATCTTTGAATAAAAAAATCAGTATCACAATAATCGCTACAGGATTCACGTCGGCTGAAAGGCTGGATGACTCTTCAAAAAGCGAGCGTATCGTTCATACAATCGATGAACCAGGACTTACTCCTGAAATGCCGGAAGAAAAAAACAAAATAGAACTAATCAACGAAATCACCCTGGTAAGAAAAGATCATAAGAATACCCCGTCAAATGCAAAGAACGATTCCACCCAGACAATCAGGAATGAACCAATTGAATTCAATTTCCAATCTGAAGTGAATGAAAATCAAATTCCATTCATTGAAGATTTTGCAAATCATGGGCCGGATGAACTAAGAGATAACCCGGAGGATACTGATATTTTCTTTGTTAAAAAAGAAACCAGCATCCTAAGTACTCAAGGTGTTATTAACATTGAAGGCGACGAGAATGATGAGATCGATAAACGCTCCAACGAACGGATTAATAAACTCAAAGCATTAAGCCTTAAGTTGAAAATGCCAGGTGGCCTTAAAGAACTTGAAAATGAACCTGCTTATATAAGGAGGAATGTTAAGTTAGTTGATTCGATCCCTTCAGAAGAATCTCAGGTTGCCAAATACACATTGAGCTCAGACGATGAAAATAACACCGAGATCAAGTCAAATAATTCTTTTTTACATGATAATGTAGACTAGAAGAGAAAATCTCAAGACCAACTTTCCCAAATAACAACGCTATTCGCCTAGCATCAGACGATTAAAAGCTGTTACAGTCAGCTCACTGTCATTTTCCGTCATATACTGACGAATAGTTTTACTTGTATCACGAACGAAGTTCTGATTCAGGAGGGTGTTTTCTTTATAAAATTTATTCAACTTACCAAGTGCGATCTTTTCAACCAGATGTTCAGGTTTTCCTTCCTGTCGAGCCAAGTCTTTTCCAATTTCAATTTCTTGCTCAACAATTTTTGCATCAACCATTTCTTTGTCGATGGCAACAGGATTCATGGCAGCGATCTGCATAGCAATTTCATGGCCAATATCATCGATATTCTTTACATCGGCTTTATTTACACCGAGTGTTGTTGCCAGGCGATTACCATGATGATTATAGGCAAATACCCTTGGGGCTTCAAAAAATTCATAATGGGCCACTTGGAGTTTCTCTCCAATCTTTCCAATGAGGTCTGTCAAGTTCTCATCAACGGTTCTTCCGTTAAAGTCCATTGATCTAAATTCTTCTAAAGAGCCTGGTCTCTTATCTAACGCTTTATCAATTATATTGATAACAAAATCCCTAAATTCCTCATTTTTGGCAACAAAGTCAGTCTCACAATTAACCATAACATTAACGACGAAGGTTCCATCGTTGTTGGTTTTTGCAAGAACAATTCCCTCATTGGCTTCTCTTTCAGCTCTTTTCAGTGCAACTTTCTGACCTTTCTTCCTGAGAAACTCAATAGCTTTCTCTGAATCACCATCATTTTCCATGAGTGCCTTTTTACAATCCATCATTCCTGCACCCGTTTGCATTCTGAGCTTTTGCACCTCTGCTGCCGTAATCTTCGTCATTTTTTCTTTCTATTATACAGTTACTAAATCTAATAAATTGGCTTAATTAAGGATTATTATTTATTATCCGGAATTTTGGAAGCTTTAGAAATAATCTTACGTGGTCGTTTTCCACCGGTACCCTTAGGTTTTTCATCACCTTGATGTTTTTGAGGTCCATCGGCTTTTACTTTCTCAGTTGCCATTTTCATTTTATCCTCGTTAGAGCTATGACCGTCTACAGTAGCAGATTCAGAAGAAACTTGTTCCATTTCAACCTCCTTTTTCCCTCTTTCTACTTTTCTTTCACTTAAGCCTTCTTCAACAGCATCAACCATTATTTTTACAATGAGGTCGATAGCTTTTGAAGCATCATCATTAGAAGGGATCGGAAAATCAACAAGATTTGGATTAGAGTTTGTATCAACAATAGCAAAAGTTGGGATATTCAGTTTTTTTGCTTCAGCAACGGCAATATGTTCCTTATTTATATCAACAACAAATATAGCTGATGGCAAACGGTTAAGGTCGGAAATACTCCCAAGTTGTCTTTCAAGCTTTGCTCTTTCACGGGTAATTTGAAGACGTTCTCTTTTTGACAAGTCAGTGAACATGTTGGTTTTCATCAACTTATCGATGGTTGACATTTTCCTGACCGCTTTACGGATGGTGGCAAAATTAGTAAGCATTCCACCTGGCCATCTTTCAGTGACGAAAGGCATGTCCACCTTGGTAACATGCTGAGCAACAATTTCTTTAGCCTGTTTTTTTGTAGCAACAAAAAGGATTCTCTTGCCCGATCTTGCAATTTGCTTCAAAGCAGATGCTGCTTCCTCAATTTTTGCCATTGTTTTATACAGATCGATAATGTGTATTCCATTACGCTCCATAAAAATATATGGGGCCATATTAGGGTCCCATTTTCTTTTCAAGTGGCCAAAATGCACACCTGCATCTAGTAATTCATTAAAGTTGGTTCGTGGCATTAATATTATTTTTATCGTTTACTGAATTGGAATTTCTTACGAGCCTTTTTCTGACCTGGTTTTTTACGTTCAACCATTCGGGGATCACGTCTTAACAACCCTTTAGCTTTAAGAGGTGGGCGATTCTCCTCGTCTATCTTACACAAAGCTCTTGCAATGGCCAGCCGGAGTGCCTCCGCCTGTCCGGTAAGCCCCCCGCCATCCAGGTTTACTTTTATATCAAAACTCTGCAGGGTATCGGTAATTTCCAGTGGTTGGCGGATTTTGTATTGCAACATTAATGATGGAAAGTATGCTTTATAATCCTTTTTATTGACTACAATCGTTCCACTTCCCTCTTTCAAATAAATCCTGGCTATGGCAGTTTTTCTTCTGCCAATTGTATTAATAACTTCCATATTATTTTAATGAATTTAGATTAATTGCCCGGGGGGTCTGGGCTTGTTGATTATGTTCACTGCCTGCGTATACATATAAGTTTCTGAACAACTCACTTCCCAGCCTGTTTTTGGGCAACATACCCTTGATGGCTTTTTCAACAACAGCAGTTGGCTTTTTAGCAAGCAGGTCTTGTGGATTTGTCCTCCGTTGTCCTCCCGGATATCCGGTATGGCTAATATACACTTTATCAGTCCACTTTTTACCGGTAAGCTTAATTTTCTCAGCATTAATGATAATAACATTATCCCCGCAGTCAACATGAGGAGTGAATTCTGCTTTAAATTTTCCTCTAAGTAACATGGCCACCTTTGATGCCAACCGTCCCAATATTTCGTTCTCCGCATCAACCAACAGCCACTCCTTATTAACCGTTTGCTTATTGGCGCTAATTGTCTTATAACTCAATGTATCCATTACAAATTTATTTCTTAGTCATTATATTTTCCCTTACAAAAAGGGGTGCAAATTTAGAACTATATTTTTTATTAAACAAATTTGATAAAAACATTTTTTTTTTACCGCTAAAAGCGATCGGCAGAAGGAAAAATGCGATATGTTTTTTCCTTTTCGATTTTCACATTTAGCTACTCTCTTCTTTATTTGTTTTTGTACCTTTACGATTCTCCTTCTTTGAAGGATTTTTAAATTAATCATTATTAAATTACGAGAAACAAATTGTTAAGGAACAACTCAAAATCCAACCTCTTAACGGTGGCATTTTTTGCTATAGGCATGGCCTACGTTGAAAGTGCTGTTGTGATTTATATTCGTGAGATCTATTATCCGGAAGGATTTGATTTCCCGCTTAGGGTAATTGACACCCATATTGCCATTACCGAGCTGGGACGTGAGCTGGCAACCATCGTAATGCTAATTTCAATTGGGTTGCTTGCAGGGAAAAACAGAATAGAACGGTTTTCTATTTTCCTTTTCGCTTTTGCTATATGGGATATTTTTTATTATGTGTTTCTAAAAATCCTGATTGACTGGCCGAATTCGTTGATGACAATGGATATTTTGTTTTTTATTCCGTTAACATGGATAGGCCCAGTGTTAGCTCCTTTACTAAATTCCCTGGTCATGATTATCCTGGCTGTTGCTCTTTTAAAGTTTTCCCAGTTTAAAACAAAAGCAGGGCTTAATATGCTTGAATGGATATTATTAATGACGGGAGTTGCTATTATGTCATATGTATATATGGAAGACTACACTCATTTTATGCTTCAATACTTACCTGTTAAAGATTTGATCCTTACCACTGACAGTGGTAAGATCCTGGAATATGCATCCAAATATATTCCAGTCGGATTCAACTGGCCCCTGTTTATCATTGGAACAGGATTTCACTTATTGGCAATCATTCATTATATTTTGCGTTTAAAGAAGTTAACGATTAATTGAGTATTTTCGCAGGAAGAAATCAATAGTATTATGTCAATTGAAGTTAGGAATATTACCAAATTCTTTGGTCGACAAAAAGCACTTGATAATGTATCGTTTACTATTCATCCGGGTGAGGTTGTGGGATTATTGGGCCCAAATGGCGCAGGCAAATCAACACTGATGAAAATTATTGCCTGCTTTATCCCGCCCACTAAAGGTGATGTTTTTGTAGATGGAATGGATATAGTTGAGCATTCACTTGATGTCAGAAAAAAAATTGGATACCTGCCGGAGAACAATCCTCTTTACACAGACATGTATGTAAAAGAGTATCTTGAGTTCATTGGGGGTATCTATAAAATAAAAGATAAAATTAGCAAGAGGATTAATAAGATCATTGAGATTACTGGTCTTGAGTTGGAACAAAATAAAAAAATAAATGCTTTATCCAAGGGATACAGGCAACGTGTCGGGCTGGCCCAGGCATTGATCCACGATCCGGATGTATTGATCCTTGATGAGCCTACTTCGGGCCTTGACCCCAACCAGCTTCTTGAGATCAGAAACCTGATTGCAGCAATTGGAAAAGAAAAAACAGTCATTCTTTCAACTCACATAATGCAGGAGGTTGAAGCAATTTGTCAGCGGGCTATTATCATTGATAGCGGTAAAATTGTTGCGGACGATCTTACTTCAAATTTATCGAGGAGAAAAGGAAACTTTGAATATATTGATGTTGAGTTTCATTCCCCGATTGACCCTGATATTATAAAAACCATCGCAGGAGTTAAAGAAGTGACAATGGTCAATGAACGAACCTGCCGTATTAAATCAAAAGCCAATACTGACATCAGGGCGGATATTTTCAATTTCGCCGTTAAAAAAAATCTTACCGTTATATCCTTAAGCAAAACCGGACAAAGCCTTGAAAAGGTTTTCCAACAACTAACGAAAAAATAAATTGACTTTTTTTATGTGGATTTATCAGATTTTTTTTAATTTTGCCAACCTTATTGAAAACTCTGAAACATCAGAATTTTCTCTTATACCTTATTTATTTTCAGACCATTGGAAAACAAATTTTCTATTTTAAATTAAATTAGTATGAGTTATTTATTTACATCAGAATCGGTGTCTGAAGGCCACCCGGATAAAGTATCGGATCAAATATCAGATGCTTTGTTGGATGAATTTTTACGTTGGGACCCTGATTCAAAAGTGGCTTGTGAAACACTTGTCACCACAGGCTTGGTTGTGTGTAGCGGGGAGGTTAATACTAAAGGATACGTTGATATTCAAAAAATTGCAAGAAAAACCATTCAAAAAATTGGATACACAAAAGCTGCCTATAAATTTGATTCTGAATCATGTGGTATTATTTCAACCATCCATGAGCAATCACAGGACATTTACCAGGGTGTGGTTAAAGACAATAATGGGGAAGAACAACAGGGTGCTGGCGATCAGGGCATGATGTTTGGCATGGCCACCCGTGAAATGGATAATCTGATGCCTATTACTGTCGAACTGGCTCATATTTTTGTCCAGGAGTTGGCAGGGATCAGGAAAGAGGGCGAACAGATGAAATATCTCCGTCCCGATTCCAAATCACAGGTCACTATAGAGTATGATGATAATGGCAAACCGGTGAGACTTGATACCATTGTTTTATCTACGCAGCATGATGAATTTATCAAACCAAATGATAATAGTAAAAAAGCATGCAAAGAGGCTGAAAAAGCCATGCAGTCCAGGATTACCGAAGATATCAGAAATATACTGATCCCCAGGATTCTAAAAACAATTCCTGAAAGGGTTCAGAAGCTATTTAAATCTGATTACAAATTATTTGTTAACCCAACAGGAAAGTTTGTAATAGGTGGCCCACATGGTGATACTGGCCTAACAGGGCGAAAAATTATTGTCGATACGTATGGGGGAATGGGTGCTCACGGCGGTGGCGCTTTCTCAGGTAAAGATCCTTCAAAAGTTGATCGATCTGCTGCTTATGCTGCGCGGCATATTGCCAAAAACATGGTTGCTGCCGGGGTGGCTGATGAGGTCCATGTGCAACTCTCCTATGCAATAGGTATCGCTGAGCCTATCGGGCTATATGTTGATACAAAAAACAGCGCAAAAGTAAAAGACGATTCAGGAAATATGCTCACAGATGGAGAAATCGCAAAAAAGATCAATAATATTGTTGATCTCAGGCCCTTTGCTATCATAAAAAGACTTGGCTTAAAAAATCCTATTTACGAAGCAACGGCCACTTATGGCCACTTTGGCCGGGATGTTTTTAAAAGAAAGGTGGAGGTGTATTATGAAAATAATGAAACCTTTAAAGAAGTGGTGAACGGAGAGGAAAAAACATTCAAGGAGGTCGAGTTCTTTGCCTGGGAAAAACTTGATTATGTTGATAAAGTGAAAGCTGAATTCAACTTGTAAACAAAAAAACCCGGTCTTTCAAAACCGGGTTTTTTTATCTCTTTAAAATGCTTTATCGATTAACAACAAGTTTTTTGCTGACAATAACCTCATTCTTTACAAGCAGAGTGCAGAAATAAATCCCTTCGTTTAGCTCACTGGAATTTAACTCAATCTTTCCGGACGGTTCAATAATTTTTATCTCATTCACTTTTGAACCCAAAAGGTTATGAACCATCAACGTTGCATTGTTGATGCCGTTCGGCAGTTTATAGTCAAAATATGCATGATGACTGGATGGATTCGGGTAAGCCTCTGAAAGTT
>JAGLWB010000327.1 GCA_023133655.1 Bacteroidales bacterium | reverse complement strand
GATATGCGAATTGATCCCACGGATGTTCCATACATCGAAAATCGAAAACCGACAATTGACAATCGTCCAATTCTTTTGGCTCCGTAGGAGCCTGATGTCGGTATCAAAGGCATCGAAAAAATAATAAAAGACTCCGTTAGGGGTGACATAAATGAAAAACGAGATATGAACTAAACCTTCTTTCAAATGATATCAAAGAAAATATTGATCATTTATCCTGAAACTTACAGCACTAAAATTGCGGTTTATTTAAATTCAGAGCTGGTTTTTTTAAAAAACATCAAACATACTGATAAAGACTTTGCCGGATTTAAAGAAGTTATTGACCAGAAGGAGTGGCGGCGTGACCTTATTTGGAAGCAATTGAAAGAGAATGAGATTAATGTTGACCTGATAGAAATAGTCATGGCATTGAGCGGGCTAATCAGACCGCTAAAATCAGGAATTTATGAGATAAATGACAGGATGATAGAAGATTTACGTGCTGGCATCATGGGAAAGCATGCCATCAACCTGGGGGGGCTCATAGCTGCTGATATTGCTGATTCATTAGGGAAGAAAGCTTATATAGCTGACCCGGTTATTGTTGATGAAATGGATGAGATAGCAAAGGTGACCGGCCATCCATTGTTTCAAAAAAAATCTATCTTCCATGCCTTGAATCACAAATACGTTGCCAGAAAATTTGCCCGCTCGGCGCACAAAAAATATGAGGAACTAAACCTGATTATTTTACATGTTGGCTCAGAAGGTATTTCTGTCGGTGCCCACAAAAATGGCAAAGTAATAGATGTGAACAATGCATTTGACGGTGAGGGCCCTTTCTCCATTTCCCGTACAGGCAGTTTGCCCGTTGGGGATGTGATTAAACTTTGCTTCAGTGGAAAATATACTGAAGAAGAGCTTTTAAAATTAATTACAGAAGAGGGTGGATATGCCGCTTACCTCGGGACGAGTGACATCAATGAGATAGATAAACGTATGCTTTCCGGAGATGAAACAGCCATTTTTTATTCCGACGCATTAGCTTATCAGGCTGCAAAAGAGATTGGCGCCATGTGTGCAGTACTTGAGGGCGAAGTAGATGCCCTGCTTCTGTCAGGAAATATTTTTAACAGTGAACGGTTTATCCAAAATATCACCAAAAGGGTTGGTAATATAGCAGAAATAAATCTTTACCCCAGCGTCAATAATTTTGAGGCGCTGATGATGAGCGGGTTGAGTATCATGAATGGTGAGGCGGAGGTGCTGGAGTATTAAGGATTATCTTCCCGTCAACTCTTTCGGGATCCGGCCGTTTTTGATTGTTTCCGAACGCAGCCTTCTTCCAATAATCCGTTCCATCATCCTGCCGATTTCCAGCACTTTATCAACATCAAGTTGTGTGTCGATGCCCATTTCATCCATCATTACAACCATATCTTCAGTTGAAACCAGGCCAACAACATTGGGGTCTTCATAATAGTAGGCCCCGGTACCTAATACAGGAACACCGCTTACAAAGTTTGCCGGCTGGCCACCAATACCACCCATTGTACCTTCATAATAGGTCATTCCGGCCTGAAGCGCTGCAAGCACATTTGCCAGTCCCCAGCCCCTGGATACGTGAAAGTGAACGATATGTTTTTCCGGTGTTGGAATAGCACCCATCAACATGGAAAAATATTCATAAACCCTGTCAGGAGATGCAGAACCATCATGATCGGCATGTTCAACATCATCAGCTCCAATATCAAACCAACGCTTGGTAAATTCAATTGCTTTTGACATTTCCGTAGGCCCTTCAATCGGGCAACCCCAGATAGTACTTACCGTTCCATTAACTTTAATGCCTGCATCATGGCATTTTTTAGTATATTTTTCAGCCATTTTCCAGTATTGTGCCAGGTTGTATCCTGAATTTCTTATTTGATGGGTTTCACTGGTTGATACCATCATCAGGATCCTGTCAGGGCCATAACCATCAAGCTTTGCCTGGATAGCCCGGTCCATTGACCGCTCCCTGATGGTAATGGCTGTTAAAGAAACGTCATCAATTATATCTTTGACTTTTTTACTGGAGCGAATCAGTTTAAATAATTCGTCAACATCTGAAAACTGAGGCATACCTTTGGGGTTGCCGAAATTTGACACTTCGATATGTTTAAACCCTGCAAGGATCAGTTGTTCAAGAACCCAGAGCTTTGCCCTGGTTGGAATAAATTGTTCTTCATGCTGGAAACCATCTCTAACTGTTACATCTCCAATTATTACCTTCTTTGGATAATTCATAGTGCAATTATTTATTGTTATTCAATTTGATTATTTTCAGTTGATAAAATTACGAACATTTTCTTAATCCGGAATAGTCACCTCTTTAAAAAAATCAAGCACGTCCGGATTAGCAAGGGCATCTCTGTTCAGCACCTCTTCTCCATGGATAAGCTTTTTTACGGCCACCTCTACCTTTTTACCATTAATGGTATATGGAACTCCGGGGGTTTCAATAATAACCGCCGGTACATGCCTGGGGCTGCAATTTGTCCGGATCATTTTTTTGATTTTTTTAAGCAACCCTTCATCAAGCTGGAAGCCATTTTTAAGCATAACAAATAAAATCACCCGTTCATCTCCATGGTATTGTTGTCCGACGACCACGGAATCTTCAATCTCAGACATATTTTCAACAACCCTGTAAATCTCTGATGTTCCTATTCGCACACCCATGGGGTTGAGGGTGGCATCCGATCGTCCAAACATGGTAATGCCACCATGATCACTTATCTGGATGTAATCTCCATGATGCCAGATACCTTTGTATTGCATAAAATACGCACTTCGGTACTTCTCTCCATCTTCATCATTCCAAAAATAAACAGGCATAGAAGGGAAAGGAGATTTACATACCAACTCCCCTTTATCCTCCCGGACGGAGTTACCATTTTCATCAAAGCTATCTATATTCATTCCCAGTCCACTGCATTGTATTTCTCCCTTGTAAACCGGCAGCATAGGATTTCCCAACACAAAACAGGAAATGATATCGGTACCTCCTGCGATGGATGAAAGCTGAACGTCTGTTTTCCAGTCGCGGTATACATATTCAAAACTTTCATCCGATAAAGGGGAGCCTGTTGAGGTTATAGCTCTGAGGTAGGGAAAATCAGATCTCTCATTTGGTTTTACACCGGCAGCCTCGAGTGAAGCAAGGTATTTGGCACTGGTTCCAAACAAAGTAAGATTGAGATCATCTGCCATATTGATCAAGGCATCAGGACGTGGATAAAAAGGATTTCCATCAAAACAAACAATCGTAGCGCCTGTAGCAAGACTGCTGACAAACCAGTTCCACATCATCCAGCCGCAGGTGGTAAAATAAAAAACCCTGTCATCTTTCTTCACATCACAATGCAATACAAGTTCTTTAAGATGCTGGATCAGGGTGCCTCCTGCCGAATGAACGATACTTTTTGGCAGGCCAGTTGTGCCGGAAGAATACATGATATAAAGAGGATGGTCAAAAGGAAGTTGTTCAAAAGTCATTTCTCCTGTAACAGGTTGAGCCAGGTCGTCCCATGTTATGGAGTAATCGGGCATCTCCGACATATCAAGATGCCCGATGAAGTTGATCATAATAACTTTTTCTACTGATGGCAGTTGGCTCAGAATTCCAAGGAGTTTTTCCTGCGAGTCGAATCGTTTCCCACTATAAAAGTAGCCATCAATCGAAAAAATTACCTTTGGTTCGATCTGGCTGAACCGGTCCAGCACTCCCTTGATCCCAAAATCCGGTGAGGAAGATGACCAAATAGCTCCAATCGATGCAGTTGCCAGCATAGCTATGATGGTTTCAGGAATATTCGGCATAAAGGCTCCGATACGATCACCTTTTGTCACGCCAATTTTTCTGAGTCCCTCGGCAATTTCATGTGTTTTGTTATAAAGCTCCCTGAAGGAAATGTGACGATCCTTTCCATTTTCCCCTCTGAAGATAATGGCCGTCCGGTCATCCCGGTATTTAAGTAAATTTTCGGCAAAGTTCAGTGTAGCCCCCTGAAACCACTTTGCACCGGGCATTTTTGATCCATCATCCACTACCGTGTTGAAACTTTTTGAATAAAGAATGTCACTAAAATTAAAAAATGTGCCCCAGAAGTCAGCTATATTTTCAATACTCCACTGGTGCAGGTCGTGGTAATTATCAAAATTCAAACCATACTTATTATTAACATGATTCATGAATGCTCGAATTTGCGAATTTTCAATCCTATCGCTTCCGGGTGTCCATAGCTTTTTGTATTTCATTTTTATGTTTTAAATTTTCAATAAATTGATTATTGGGTTGCTAAGCCGGTTGTTAGCGATCTGATTCTCCAAGTCCATAAAACCAGGATGCTTTTTTCTGTATCTCCATAAATTGATTCCTGTTAATGGCTGTTTCAATTTTATTCTTGTCAAAATAGTCAAGTAGGCTTCCTGTTTCCAAATTACCAACCAGTTCATAGCCCGTCATCGGGCAGCCTCCTGCCCCATTGATAACAGCATCAAATATACGACAACCGCTTTGATAAGCAGCGTCAATTTTTTCATACCAGTTTCCCGGGGTTGTATGAAGGTGAAGGCCAAAATCGATAGTTGAGAAAGCAGGAATAATTGAAGAAAAAATCGACTCAATGGTTTCAGGGGTGGCTACAGCGGTAATATCCGACAGGGTAATGTATGTTACACCCATGGTTGCCAGCTTATCTACCCAATCAGTTATCATATTTATGTTCCATTCGTCACCGTATGGGTTGCCAAAAGCCATGCTGATATATACTGTCAATATTTTTCCTTTACTGTCGCAGATATCAAGAAGTTGTTTAATTTGCTCCGGAGCCTTTTTTAAGGTAGAATTAATGTTTTTTTGGAGAAAAGTTTCAGATGTAGAGAATGGAAATGCAAGGTAACTGATCGCTTCATATTGTGCAGCAGATTCAGCGCCCCTGCAATTGCCGATCACCACCATTAGTTTTGTTTTCGTATCGCTTAAGTCGAGGGCTCTGATAACTTCATCGGTATCGCTGAGCTGGGGTATCGATTTAGGAGAAACAAAACTGCCGAAATCAATAATATCAAAGCCCACCTGTAACAAGGAATTTATATACCCAATCTTGGATTGTGTAGGTATAATTTTTTTTAATCCCTGAATTCCATCCCTTGGGCTTTCAAGCAGTTTTATTTTTTTCATTAACAATAAATGGTATTAAACTTCAGATCCCGAACAAGACTTCGTCTTTTCGGGATCAATTCGACTTAAAATTTTCAATTCACTTTGTTCTTGAAAATTTAGTCTCATTGACTAACAACCTATATATCTTGAGATGACCAATCGTTGAATCTCGGATGTTCCTTCTCCGATTTGCAACAATCGCTGATCGCGGTAGAACCGTTCAATTTCATAATCCTTCATCAGTCCGTATCCTCCATGAAGCTGAACTGCTTCATCAGCTACTTCTCTGGCGATCTCGGAGCAATAAAGTTTAGACATGGCTGCTTCTTTGGCAAAGGGTTTCCCTATATCTTTCAGCCAGCAAGCTTTATACAAAAGGGTCCGGGCCAGCTCAATCTTTGTTGCCATATCTGCCAGCTTAAAAGCATTCACCTGGAACTTGATTATGGGTTTTCCAAATTGCTTTCTTTCGTTGGCATATTGCAGGGCCAGTTCAAAGGCACCTTGTGCAAGCCCAAGGCCCATAGCTGCAATAGAGAGCCTTCCGTTATCCAGTGTGCTAAGCATGATCTTAGAGCCCTGCCCAACTTTGCCAAGAAGATTCTCTTCCGGAACGCGGCAGTCATCGAAATAAAGTTCACCAGTATCAGAAGCCCGCCACATCATCTTCCCATGCATCGAAACAGTTTTGAATCCCGGCGTGCCTTTTTCAACAATGACACATGAAAATTCTTTTTTTCCGTCATGATCACCTGAAACAGCTTGTACTGTACTACCAACAGAGATGTCTGCCGATCCGTTCGTGATAAATATTTTCGAGCCATTAATAATCCATTCTCCGTTTTCAAGTTTCACAACCGTTTTGGTACCTCTTGAGTCGGAGCCGGCATTAGCCTCGGTGAGGCCAAACCCCCATAGTGCCTCGCCGGTACAAAGAGGAGGCAGGTATTTCATTTTTTGTTCTTCAGATCCAAAATAAAATAATGGACCAATACCAAGTGAATTATGTGCAGCCAATGTTGCTGCCTGCGAACTGTCAATCCGGGCAAGTTCCTCAACAGCAATTATATAAGATAACGTATCGAGATCCTGTCCTCCATATTTTTCAGGTAAATTCATACCAAAAAGACCAAGTTCGCCCATTTTTTTTGTGATCTCTTCCGAAAATTCTGCCTTTTCATCCAAATCATGCGCTACAGGTTTGATCTCTCTTTCAGCAAAATCCCTAACGGTTTCGCGGATCATCTGTTGAATTTCTGTTAATTCAAAATCCATTTTTTTTAATTTTAATTTCTAATGTGAATCAAGAAACACTATTCAATTTCAACGAGTGCTGTTCCGGCATCAACCATTTCATCCATGTTAATCAGGATTTTTTTAACCACTGCATCTCTTTTTGAAACGATATTATTTTCCATTTTCATCGCATCGATCACCAGCACAACGTCGCCCTTTTTTATCTCATCACCTTCTTTAATATTTACTTTAAAGATCCTTCCCGGGATTGGGGCAATAATGTTATTATCCTCACCAACCAGTGCTTCATCTTCTCCATGTTCAACCATATCCCCATCCAGAAGGTCCTTCCGTGCTACCTGAAAGTCCTTATTGTTGATGGTAACTTTTGATTTGCCCTCATCACCTTTGGTGATGGAAGCAAAATAAGTTTTATCGTTAAACGTAAAATCTATTTCCCCGACATCGATAAATTCGAGAGTTACTTTATAATCTTCATCAAATATCCTGAAATGATATTCTTTTCCCCTGGCTTTATCAATCATGACAACAGTTTCTTCGTCACCATAAGTAATGTTAACAGCCATTTGATTTCTCCAGAAGCCTATTTCTTCCCAAACATTGGGTTCGCCGTGGAAATGATAATCTTTAATGAGCAATTT
>JAGLWB010000326.1 GCA_023133655.1 Bacteroidales bacterium | reverse complement strand
AATAGTTATCTTTTTGGGCAAAATTCCCCCAAAAAGATCCTCCTGTATTAAAATTGATTTGATTTTCCAATTGGAGATCTGTCGGATCATTGTAATTAATCGAAAAAAGTGTGAGCATATTACCATAATACAAGGCATCATTCGTAAGGCTTGTTCCGGCAAATTTGATGCTACCTGGTGCAATATAAAGGTAATCGGTTTCAAAAGGAGCTTCAGGATCGGTTATGTTGTAAGAATAAACCCCTTCTCCTACTCCGAGAAACACATAATCTCCACTGATTTCAATATCTTGTACTTTTTCAATAATTTCTGTAAAACTTACCAACTGTGGATCAGATGGGTCGGCTATGGAAATAATGCTAAACCCAATCCAGTCAGCAACGTATACATAATTGTCGTGTATTACAAAATTTGAAGAAGACCCCGGAGTTCCAACCCTGCCAATAAGCGTAGGATTTATGATATCCGTAACATCATAAATTTCGAATCCGTAATAATCAGTAAAATACAAGGTGTTTCCTGATTTCAGGGAAGCAGAAAAAGGACTGTTGTCCATATTTCCTTTAATCAACGATTCGCTGTGGATCTGAAGCATATCGTTTCCCCAATATTGTCCTGAAACGTTAATAGATAATACTTGTAATCCCAACATGATTGTAGTTATGACAACCATTTTTTTAAATACTAAAATGTAATTTGTTTTCATATAGAAATTATTTTTGAGATTAATTAATGATGTTGCTTCTAAAGATACATAAAAATTTTAACAAAAGAAACATTCATATTCCATTTGATAAAATTTATTGCCATAACATTATCATTACATAAAATAATAACGCAATAACAACACCCTAACAGGTTGTGTAATTGACTGATTAAAAGTATTTTGCAAGGAAGACTGAAAAATTTGTTTCCGTTCCCGAAATGCCTAATTTTTTTCGAAGCCGAATACGGGCCATCTCCACCCCTGAAACACTAATATGTGTTAGGGCAGCGATTTCTTTTGAAGTGAGGTTTAAAAACAAAAATGCAGCAAGTCGTTGCTCTTTTTGTGTGATGTTCGGAAATTCTAGTCGCAGTTTATTAAAAAAATTCGGATGTATTTCACTAAAACTCCTTTCAAAAGGTTTCCACATCGAGTCGTTTACATTAATTCTCAAGTCGGTGATGATGCCATCGATAAGTGCATGATTTTCTCTTTTGAAATTAATTTTGGCTTTTCGGAGTTTATTGATTAGTTGATGGTTCAGCTCATTGTTATTGGCTAATTGCAGAAGCTGGGAGGTCAGTTCCCTTGATTTCATTTGCATTAATTCTTCTAACTGCTTTTTTTCAATATTTAGCTTTTCGTTTTGTGCCCTGATTTTTTTCTGACGTGATCTGAGAATAATAAGGATTGAAACTGCAAGGATCACTAAGATGATAAGAGATAATATTACTGTCCACAAGCGAAGTTTTTCAGCTTGGTATTTAAGATATTGCAAATCTTTCTCCTTCTCAAACTGAAAACGCATTTCCTGCATGGCCATTCTTTTAACCTGATCTTCATCAAAAAGTGAGTCCTGAATTGCATTTCTTTTCTCAAGATATTGAAATGCCTTTTCATAATCCTTGGTTTGCTCGTAATAGCTTGTCATTATACCATAAGCCTCATGTAAATCAGACAATCGCCCTATTTTCCTACTTAATTCAATTGACCCTGTTGTATAAAAATAACATGAATCATATTCCTTTTTATTCAGTTTCAGATTTCCCATTTTTGCCAGAATCCAGGCCTTCGCCCCAATGTTCACCGTCGTGTCAATTATTAATAATGCTTTGTGGTAATACTCTTCAGCTACCGATAATTCACTTTTTTTTAAGTAAATTTCACCGATATTGCCATATAGGATAACAAGCTTTGTATTGTTTCCATTGGCTTTATTATTCAACCTTTCAGCAGTCTCGAAAGAATTCAATGCTAATGAATCCTTTCCAAGCTGTGAATAGATCAGCCCGATATTATTATTTACTTTTACAAGTGAAGAGGTATCATTCAGTTTTTTGTAAATTTTTTCTGCATAAAAGAAATTCTGAAGCGATTGATCAAAATCATTTATTTTTGATTTGATTATCCCCAAAATGTTATAGCAGTCAGCAAGCTTGTTGGAATCGTTTTTTGTCTCAAAAAAAAGGATAGCTTTAAAAATACATTCAGCCGAAAGATCAAATTCTGATTCAGAATAAAATCTGCCTAAAGCATATTGTGCATTGGCTATACCATAATCATAGTCAAGCTTCCTGGATAAAAAAAGTGCAGAACGATAGGTTCTCTCGGCAAAAGAAGGGTCAGAGTAATAATAATCGTTGGCTAATAACAACAAATTATTGACCTTATTGGAATCGCTGTCATTTTTGGCAATCTCCAACAATAAACTATCCCGGGAATTATCCCCGCTGCAAATAACATAAGCTAATAGTAGCAAATAGGTAATGATAGGTTTCATTGACCGTTTCATAGAACAAAAGTAAGAAATATTTGTATCTGGCATGTTGTATCAAGTATCGAGCATCAAGCATCAAGCATCATAAATTCGGTTGGTATCCCTTTCTTTGTACATAAGAAATGCCCAATAAACAATGCAAAACACCAAATGCTAAATGAAAAATTACTAATTTTGCCCCGTTTTTAAAAAGAAATTGAAAAGATGTTTGAAAGTTTAAGTGATCGATTAGATAAGGCGTTTAAGGCGCTTAAGGGCCATGGACATATTACCGAGATTAATGTGGCCGAAACTTTAAAAGATGTTAGAAGAGCTCTGCTTGATGCCGATGTGAGTTACAAAATATCTAAGCAGTTTACAGATCGGATTAAACAAAAAGCCCTCGGCGAAAAAATTCTGACCTCTGTTTCACCCGGTCAACTGATGGTCAAGATTATCCATGATGAACTGGCCTCACTTATGGGTGGTGAAATGATTGATCTCAACCTGAAAGGAAACCCTTCCGTTATCCTGATTTCCGGCCTTCAGGGATCTGGTAAAACCACTTTCTGCGCAAAGCTGGCTAACCACCTGAAAACGAAAAAAGGTAAGAAACCTCTTCTCGTTGCAGGTGATGTATACAGGCCTGCTGCTATTGAGCAGCTAAAGGTACTTGGAGAACAGATTGATGTGGAAGTCTATTCGGAAGAGGATAACAAACGGCCTGTTAAAATTGCCAAGCGGTCAGTTGCCTACTGCCGCGATCATGGATACAATGTAGTCATTATAGATACCGCTGGCCGCTTGGCAGTTGATGAAGTGATGATGAATGAGATAGCGGCAATAAAGGAAACTGTTAATCCGCATGAAACTTTGTTTGTTGTAGATGCTATGACAGGTCAGGATGCCGTGAATACAGCTAAAGCTTTTAATGATAGGTTGGATTTTGAAG
Organism: Bacteroidales bacterium; assembly: GCA_023133655.1. GTDB lineage: Bacteria > Bacteroidota > Bacteroidia > Bacteroidales > JAGONC01 > JAGLWB01. Next base: position 4,897 of record JAGLWB010000326.1, on the reverse strand, counting down.
GTGTTGTGCTAACTAAATTGGATGGTGACACGCGTGGTGGAGCTGCCCTTACTATCAAAGCGGTTGTGGATAAACCGATTAAATTTGTCGGTGTTGGAGAGAAGGTTGATGCCATTGATATCTTTTACCCGGAACGAATGGCCGATCGTATCCTTGGCATGGGCGATATCGTTTCCCTTGTTGAAAAAGCCCAGGAACAGTTTGATGAGGAAGAAGCCAAAAATCTACAACGTAAGATAGCAAAAAATCAATTTAACTTTAATGATTTCCTTTCACAAATCAAGCAAATTAAGAAGATGGGTAACGTAAAAGACCTGATGGGAATGGTACCTGGTATGGGTAAAGCATTAAAAAATGTTGACATTGATGACGATGCGTTCAAAGGTGTTGAAGCCATTATTTATTCAATGACACCTGATGAACGTGCTATGCCGAATATATTAAATGGTAGCCGGAGAAAAAGAATCGCTAATGGAAGTGGATCAACAATTCAGGAAGTCAATAAATTGATAAAACAATTTGCAGATACGCGGAAAATGATGAAATCTATGACCTCTGGTGGTGAGAAAAATATGATGAGAATGATGCAGAATAAAATGACTGGGCCAAGGCGGTGAGAGATACTTGATACTTGATACTTGATACTTGAGGGGTGATAACCTGGTATTGCTGAAAATTCTAAAAAAATAATTGAAGAATGGTACTGATAGACGGAAAAAAAATAGCCGAGGAAATTAAGGATGAACTGGCACGTGATATTGCTCATTACATTGACCATGAGGATCGGGTACCTCATCTGGCTGCTGTTCTTGTTGGAAACGACCCAGCAAGTCAGACATATGTGAAGAATAAGGAAAAAGCCTGCCAGCGTGTTGGAATGACCTCTTCCATTTATAAATATCCGGAGACAATCACTGAGAAAGAATTGCTTGAGGTTGTTGACTTTATTAATAATGATGATGATATCGATGGATTAATTGTTCAACTGCCACTTCCTGATCACATTGCATCCGAAAAAATTATTCAGCATATTGATCCGGCAAAAGATGTTGATGGTTTTCACCCCGTAAATGTTGGCCGGATGGCATTGAATCTGCCCGCCTATGTATCAGCAACACCTTATGGTATTCTTCAGTTATTGGAAAGATATAAGATTGAAACAGAAGGGAAACGCTGTGTTGTCCTCGGCAGAAGCAATATCGTCGGATCACCTGTCAGTATTTTGCTTGCTAAAAAAACCTACCCGGGTAACTGTACTGTCACGCTGTGTCATAGTAAAACTAAAAATATAGAAGAAATTATTAAAGAAGCAGATATTCTTATCGCTGCAATTGGCCAGGTTGAATTTGTAACAGCCGACATGGTAAAAAATGGTGCCGTTGTTATCGATGTGGGCATTCACAGGGTTCCCGATACATCGAAAGCAAAGGGCTACAGACTTGTCGGTGATGTTAAATTTGAAGAAGTGGCTGCCAAATGTAGTTTCATCACTCCTGTTCCGGGTGGTGTTGGCCCTATGACGATCACAGCCTTGCTGATCAATACATTTAAAGCTTTTAAGAAAGAAATATATCCGTAGCACAGAGTGCAGAGAAACTACTCCATCTCTCCACTTGAAGAGTATATGCAAATAGATTGATAACAGGCACTACTATATTTTTCTGCAGATGATGAGCCATATTAAAAGAATCAAATTAATGAAGTTTTGAAAGATCTGGAATTACTTCAAACAGGCAAATTGCTTCCTCTAATGGAAGAGTTTTACAGTATCCAGGGAGAGGGAGCAAATACAGGAAAAGCTGCCTATTTTATCCGGATTGGAGGTTGCGATGTGGGGTGTAATTGGTGTGATGTCAAAGAATCATGGAATCCCCAAATTCATCCATTAACACCGGCAGATGCGATAATTAAAAACATTAATCAATGCAAAGCCCGTGCAGTTGTTGTTACAGGGGGCGAACCGTTGACTTATAATCTCGATTATCTTTGTAATGAGTTGAAAGAAAAAGAGATAGCTACTTTTCTTGAAACATCAGGAACCTATCCATTAAGTGGTTTGTGGGACTGGATATGCCTTTCTCCAAAAAAAAACAGGCCTCCTTTGAAAGAAATTTATACGAAAGCAGACGAACTTAAAGTTATCATATACGATGAAAGTGACTTTAGCTGGGCTGAAGAATGTGCAGCAAAGGTAAAAGACGATTGCTTGTTATTTATACAGCCTGAATGGAGTAAACGAAATAGTGTCATGCCGTTGGTTATTGATTATGTTATGAAATATCCACGCTGGATAATTTCATTGCAAAGTCATAAATACATGGGAATCCCGTGACCTGAAAAATTCAGGAATTTTTCAGGATATCCGATCCGCCTGAGGCGGACCAGATATCAGATATTTGATATAAAAACGAAGTATGAATGATGAATTATATTAGGATTTTCTGTATCCTGTTTTTTCTTTCCATTTCCTTGTTTGCCCATACACAGGAGCTATCAACAAAATCGGGAAAAGCAGAGAAATCCTTTCAAAAAGCAACCACTGAATATCAATTACAGAACTACACTGAAGCCATTCAATATGTAAGACAAGCTCTTAAACAGGATAACCGTTTTATTGAGGCTTTTCTTCTGATGGGGGATATCTATTACGATCAGGATAGCCTGCAAAAAGCGGTTGAATGGTATCGTAAAGCTATCTCTGTTGATGAAAATGCATATCCTGATATTTATTTCTTATTAGGTAAACTGGAGTATGAAACAGGCCAGTATCATCAAGCAAAAGATCATCTGAATAAATACAGCCGGATTGATAAGATACCGGACAAGAATAGAACAGCAATGCTTGATTTGCTTGAAAGATGCGATTTTGCACTTTTTTCCATTAATAATCCGGTATCCTTTAATCCGGTTAATCTTGGTGATAGTATAAATAGTGTAAATGATGAATATATTAATGCTTTGACCCTGGATAATCAACAGCTATACCTGACGGTAAAAATGGCAAAGGACTTAAGCAATAATATGTTTCCGGATGAGGATTTTTATCTCTCCCAAGCAACCGGAACAGCTTGGGGGCGAGTAAGAGAAATAGGTTATCCTGTTAATACCCCTGGTAACGAAGGAGCATTAAACATCTCTCCTGATGGAAGGTATCTGTTTTTTGTAGCTTGCCATAGAGAGGATGGCTATGGTAGTTGCGATATATATATAAGCAGGAGGATTAATGATAAATGGACAATGCCGAAAAACTTGGGGCCCACGATAAACAGTTCTTCCTGGGAATCTCATCCAAGCTTATCATCTGATGGAAGGACACTTTATTTTTCCAGTACAAGAGAAGGAGGTAAAGGCAAGTCGGATATCTGGAAGTCTACTTTCCTCCCGTCCGGGAGATGGAGTACTCCTGAAAACCTTGGAGATACAATCAATACACCTGACGAAGAAATGGCCCCATTCATTCACCCTGATGATAATACGCTTTATTTTTCATCAAAGGGTCATATTGGTATGGGAGGGCTGGATTTGTTTATTAGCCGGAAGGAGAGTTCCGGACACTGGGCTAAGCCACTGAATCTGGGCTATCCAATAAATACCTTTGCTGATGAAATAAACATAGTTGTTGAGTCAAGTGCCGAAAAAGCCTATTTCTCAAGCGATAAGCTGGGAGGAAAAGGGAAAAACGATATTTATTCATTTTTACTTTATCCGGAAATAAAGCCATCAAAAGTAACCTATCTGAAAGGGATTGTTTACGATCAACAATCGGAAAAGAGGCTTGAAGCAGCCTTTGAGCTGATCAATCTTGAGGATGGGCATGTTGTTGTCGAATCATATTCTGACCCTTTTACCGGAGAATTTTTGGTGTGCCTGCCAACAAAAAAAGACTATGCATTAAATGTTTCATGCGATGATTATCTATTTTATTCTGAAAATTTTACAATGACCGGTGAGAACCCGGTAACGGATCCATACCTTATTAATATCCCCCTTAACCCAATTAAGGAAGGAGAAATTGTTATATTGAAAAATATCTTTTTTGAAACAGATAGCTATCTGTTAAAGGAACAGTCATTTGTTGAGATGAAAAAGATTGAAAGTTTTTTGATTGACAATCCCGCTGTTGTTATTGAGATCCGTGGTCATACAGATAACGTGGGTACAGAAGAATACAATGTGGTTTTGTCATTAAACAGAGCAAAAGCGGTATACGACTTCCTCATTGAACGAGGTATTTCACCCGGTCGATTGTCTTATAACGGATACGGTTTTTCAATGCCATTAGACACCAATGATACGGAAGAGGGGAGAAGGATGAATCGAAGAACAGAGTTCCGGGTTTCGGGTGATGTCAAAAATGAATGATCCTGTTCAATTGCCACTCATTCCTCATTTTTTATTTATTATTGGTTATTCTTGATTTTTGAGGTTTAATACCGTTTATTATCAGATTCCGGGTCAAGCCCGGAATGACGACGCTTATGTTTTCAGGAGAGGGAGGAGGTTTTTGCAAAGCAAAAACCTCCTCCCTCTCCCCACTTTCCCACGTTGACGCGTCATCCCAGACTTGATCTGGGATCTGCTTATGAAAGCACCAATGATCCTTTTTGTTCATTGATCTGGGATCTGCTTATGAAAGCACCAATGATCCTTTTTGTTCATTGATCTGGGATCTGCTTATGAAAGCACCAATGATCCTTTTTGTTCATTTGATCCAGGATCTGATTATGAATGCACCACTTTAGTTAATGATCATCTTCCTGGTAACACTGCTTTCATCAGCTCTCACAGTATAGAAGAATATTCCCGACTGAAGGTTTGAACCATCAATGGTCAGCTTATGAACGCCTGATACAACAATGCCTGCATTATAACCATACACCTTTTGGCCCATCAGGTT
>JAGLWB010000325.1 GCA_023133655.1 Bacteroidales bacterium | reverse complement strand
TATACAACGCAAAAATAAACTAAAGACAAAACGTTTTCCCATCGAGAGGAAGCAGTTATTGCAAATTTTACTACTTTTACTTTATGCCGATGTAAACAATATTTATCTCATTTTTGTAATGGCAATAATCACTTTTAGCGGGGATTGGATGAGTTCTTTATAAGGTCATGTATAATAAAAAATTAATCTAAACAGTTTCTAATTCTCAGATATGATGAGAAGTGTTTTCATTCTTTCTTTACTGCTTGTTGGTTTTTTTCAGACCCATGCTCAAAAAACACTGAATACAGATAAAATTGCTGAGCCGCCGCTGATCGACGGGATTATTGACAGCATTTATTTTATCGCTTCTGACAGTGCTGTTGATTTTATTCAGCTGGAACCCGAAAAAGGCCTTCCAGCTTCTGAAAGGACAGTTGTATATGTAATGTTTGACAGCTTGTATATCTATGTAGCCTATAAATGCTATCAAAACCCTGAAGATATTGTTGCCAGGATACAGACACGGGATGTGCTGAGCAAAAGTGATGACGGTGTCCTGCTGCAAATAGATACCTATAACGATAATCGGAGTGCTTATGGATTTTTATTGAATCCCCTGAGCAGTCAGACTGACATTATAATCACAGACGATGGAAGAAACCTTGATGTTAACTGGGATACAGAATGGGAAGGCGCTGCAATAATTGATGAGGACGGATGGACGGCAGAATTTGCCATCCCGTTCAAAAGCATCAAATATAAGAAAGGGGCCACTGATTGGGGAATCAATTTCGGTCGAATAATCCGGAACAATTTTGAAACTGTTTACTGGTCGGGAATTATGACCCAGGATTTCCGTATATCGGAGAGTGGATTATTAACAGGTATTAAATCACCTGCGAGAAAAGTGGGCCTTGTTCTTTTCCCATACGCAACCCTTCGATACGAGAACAATGATTTTAATGAAACCTATAATAAATTCACTCCATCAGTTGGCGGTGATATACGTTCTCAGATTAGTTCAAATGTATCTGCTGACATTACCATTAATCCCGATTTTGCAACGGTGGAAGCCGACCAGGAGCAGATCAACCTCACGCGTTACGAACTCAGCTATCCTGAAAAGCGTATTTTCTTCCAGGAAGGCAATGAGATGTATAATACCCGAATCCGCACTTTCTATTCCAGAAGAATTGAAGACATCGCTTTTGGGGGGAAACTCAGTGGTAAGGTAGGTGCTTATAACTTTAATGTTTTAAGCGTCAGAAGCCTTGGAATTGATGGAAATGACGAACCTCCTGCCTTTTTCACCGCGGCACGTGTTAAAAGAGATGTGTTTAAGTCCTCCGTGGTTGGCTTGACATATGCTGATAAAACATGGAATAATGGCTACTCCAGGTCTATCAGTGGAGATTACCTGTTTAACCTGGGTGAGAAATGGAGACTGACAGGCCAGTTTGTCACCAGTTTCCCCGGCCAATTTTGGTCTTCGAGTGCTTTTTTCGTGCGCTTTGCGCGAGAGAATAACATTTACCATTATCATATTAGGTATTCCGATATTGGGAGTCATTTCATGGAAAATATCAATGAAACCGGTTTTATCCGCGATGATGACCGACGTGAAGTGGATGGTGATATTGAATACAGATGGTGGCTGCAAAATAACGTTTTTGAATATATACAGGTCGTTTCAGCAAATAACATCTTCTGGAGCCAGACAGGGATCTTACGAAGCTGGTATGTGACTGAATATGTTAACTTTTATTTCCGGAACAAGTTCAACTTCACCTATTCCTATAATAATGAATTCAAGTTGTTTGAGAAAAAGTATTACAATCATAAGCATTCTGTTAGCCTCGGCTACAATACAGATGAATGGTCGAGTGCTCGCCTGCAATATACTTTTGGGGAAAATTTTGACCGTAATTTTTATTTAATAACAGGAGATGTCAGTTTTAAAATGTCAGACAAATTTTCCATGGTACTTTCATCCAATTATGTAAATTTTAGTCCTGATACCACAAACAGTGCAACGCTAATAAATGTTATTTCTGCTCAGTATTATTTCACAAAGGACCTCTGGGTAAAAGTATTTGCACAAAACAGCACTAACATTGAGCGGATTTATGTTTACGGCTTGTTTGGCTGGCGTTTCAAACCTCCCTTTGGTGCCATTTATCTTATCTATACACGTGACCAGATGCAAATACTGCCTAATGAAAATAAAGAGCTGGCAGATATTTTCTTCCTGAAGCTTACATATCCTATTAGGATTTTTTAAACTTTGTTGTTGGTAAAACCAATGGGAACCGCATCATGCATCATGCAATCATTCTAAATTTAAAATCTTCCAGTTTTTTTATTATCTTTAGCCTTCTCTATATTTAGCAATCATCTTATGAAAACCAATCTCCTCATTGGTTTATTACTATTTATTGCCATACAGTTGTTCGCCCAGACAAAGTGGCATAAGTATCCCGGCAACCCAATGTTTCATTCAGGGAAAGCTAGTGATTGGGACGAAAACTTATTTGATTTCGATATCATCAGGAAAGACTCAATGTATTTAATGTGGTACACCGCCGAACCAGCGGATTCGAAGTTGGCTGCCTGTATTGGTTTTGCATGGTCAGCCGATGGTTTGACATGGAATAATCATCTCAAAATGGAAATTCGAAATTTGAAATTCGAAATTCGGAATTCGAAAACTTTGAATCCAAAGAAATAGACCATAGAATTGAAGAAAACAGCATGGGACCTGAAGAGGCGCAGCCGATCCTCCTTATCGTGGAAGACAATGCCGACATGCGTTCTTACATCCGGGGATATTTTGAAGCAGGGTTTCGTATCATCGAAGCTGTTGACGGAGTTGATGGTTACGAAAAATCTACCGAACATATCCCTGACATCATCATCAGTGATGTGATGATGCCCAATATGGATGGAAATGAATTTTGCAGAAAGTGATTGAAATAGTTAAAAAGAACCATGCAGATCCACAATTTAATACAAAAGCATTTGGCCGGGCTATTGGCTTGGGCAGGATACAACTGAATAGAAAGATCAAAGCCCTGACAGGGCAGACAACAGTAAGTTTTATCCGTACTTTCAGGTTGAACCATGCTGCAGAACTCATCAAAAAGAAAAGTGCCACAGTAGCTGAAATAGCCTACGATGTCGGATTCAACAGCCCATCCTATTTTACCGAATGTTTTAGAATATATTTTGGCAAACTCCCTTCTGAATTTACAGGTAAGCAATGAACTACCTCGCAGCAAGCTGTCGAGGTATCAAAAAAGATTTTTTTTTCGATGCAAGCATCGGAGTATTTAACTCATTTATCCCGATACGCTGCGCTATCGGGATTCGTTCAACTTACAAATTTCAATTCACTGCGTTTTTGAAATTTGAGTTTCACGAATAAAAATGAATCATATCTTGCATCATTAGCATAATTTCTGATATCCATTAAGCTCTTTACTCTTTACTTTTATAAGCAAATTAATAGTAATTCAAACAAAATTAGCCCTATGCTATGCCCGTATGTATAGAGTGCCTCATACAGCAGGCATTAAAGACATGGCCTGGCAAGGCTGACAACTAAAAACGGAGGTTATCATGAAAAACTTAACACTATTTATTTTATTCACCCTTCACCTTTCACTCTTCACGCTTCACCTATCATCTCAACCCTGCCTGCCCGAGGGCATCACCTTTACAACCCAGGCAGAAATTGACAACTTTCAAACTAATTACCCCAATTGTACAGAGATTGAAGGGGATGTCGCAATCTATGGGGATGATATTACCAACCTGGACGGGTTGAGCAATGTGATAACCATTGGGGGAACACTGCAAATAGGAAATAATATCAATATGTCGGGAGCCAATCCTGTTCTGATTTCCCTGGAGGGATTGGGTAATTTGTGTGCTGTAGGCGGAGATTTGGAAATATTAGGTAATGACATCCTGGTTGACCTTTCAGGCTTGGAAAGTCTTACTTCCATCGGTGGAAGCCTTGTAATTGGTGACTGGTGGAATACCTGGCCATGCGCTAATCTCTCGTTGCTGAGCCTGGATGGCCTGAATAACCTGTCTTCCGTTGGAGACCATATCCAGATTTTTGGTGGTATAGTAGAAGATATTTCAGCCTTGTTCAACCTGACTTCAATTAATGGAAATGTATATATGCGGTATGTACCTTCACTGCAAAGCTTAGATGGACTTAATAATATTTCTTCCATTGGTGGACATCTTACCTTATTTGGTCTTGGTATGACAAATTTGTCGGACCTGGATAATCTGTCTTACATTGGAAGTGATTTTGTATTAAACAATAATGATTCACTCATAAGTTTGTCAGGACTGGCTACGCTTGATTCCATTGGTGGTACCCTGCATATTTCGAGTAATAGTATTTTGGAGAACCTGTCGGGACTTGAAAATTTAACATTTATCGGCGGCAGTCTGGAGGTACTTTTTAATGATACGCTTACCAGCCTGACGGGATTGGATAATATTGATCTTGCTTCCATTGATAATTTAGAAATTCGAAACAACAAATTGTTGTCAAACTGTGAAGTGCAAAGTATTTGTGATTACCTGGTCAGTCCTAACGGAACTATTACGATTTATGGAAATGCTCCCGGATGCAACAGTCCGGGTGAAATTGCGAATGCCTGTGGATTTCCGATGCCCTGCCTGCCATTTGGGAATTATTATATTACCAGCCAGGCGGAAGTTGATAGTTTCCAGTCGTATTATCCCGGCTGCACAGACCTGACAGGAGATGTAACTATTGTTGGTTATCTACCAGGCAACACACCCATAAACAATCTAAATGGACTAGATATCATCAGTTCCGTTGAAGGATCCCTCACGATACAATACAATGACTCCCTGACCAGTTTAGCAGGGCTGGATAGCCTGATTTCCATTGGGGGAGACCTCTGGATTAGAGAAAACGTCGCCCTGACCGGTTTAGCGGGATTGGATTTTTTGACTTCCATCGGGGGTAATCTTCTGATACAAGAAAACGTCGCCCTGACCAATGTAACAGGATTGGATAGTGTGACCTCTATAGGGGGGCACTTTCTATTGGTAACAACGATGTCCTAACAAGTCTAACAGGGTTGGATAATATAGATGCTGGCACAATTAGTGACTTATACATTTATGAAAACAATTTACTATCCACCTGCGATGTGCAAAGTGTCTGTGATTACCTGACTGATCCTAATGGAGATATTTACATCTACAATAATGACCTAGGATGCAACAATGTGGGCCAGGTTTTTATTCATTGTTTCTCAGGGTTTGTTGAGCATAATAAACTCGAAAATGAATTTTCAACCTTCCCAAATCCATTTACTAAATCTGCTACACTGGAGATTGTATTGCAGGAACCGGGCACTGTTGAAATAAAAATTTATGGCCAGATGGGACAACTGCTAAAAACCATTGTACGGGAGTGCCGCATTGCGGGAAAGCAAAAGATCGCCTTGGAGACCAAGAATTTACCAGCAGGAGTTTATTTCTGTGTTTTAAAAACCAATGAAGGAATACAAACAACTAAAATTATAAAACTTTAAACAACCAGCAACTAAAAAAAGGAGGTTATTATGAAAACAAAAACACACATCAATTTAATCTTAACAGGATTGATCCTGTTTATTTTTATTGCAGATCTTTCCGCGCAATTTAACTTTCACGATGTAACTAATCAGCCGGTTTTAAGTTATGGTGATCCCGGCGATTGGGATGACGGTGCTGTATGGAATCCTGCAGTTATTAAGGATGGGGATACCTTACGCATGTGGTATACAGGGCATAATGAAACTATCTGGACAGCAACAACCGTAGGAAAGATTGGCTATGCCTGGTCATTGGATGGTATTTCATGGAATATATACAGCGAAAACCCTGTACTTTATGCTACTTACGGTTGGGAGGGCGGGAAATTATATGTATGTGCAGTAATTAATGAAGCTGATACATTTAAAATGTGGTACGGTGCCGAATGGTGGAGATCACCAACAAGCTATGTAATTTCTCCGGCAAAAAAGATTGGCTATGCCTGGTCATTGGATGGTAAAAACTGGAACAAACACCCTGAACCAGTAATGGAACTTGGCCCGGTTGGAGATTGGGACGATGATTTAATCGTTCCGTATACCGTAATTAAAGAAGAAAATGAATATAAATTGTGGTATTGGGCTGGAAGGTATGGCTTTCCCGGGGTGGAATATTCATATCCCCAGGGGGGCTTAGCTACTTCTCCCGATGGTATACAATGGACAAAATACGATGATCCTGCCACCGTAAATGCTCCCTATGCAGATAGCGATCCCGTATTGAAGGTTGGTCCGTTATTCCTGAATGCCTGGGATTCATACAGGGCTATTGAGCCTGTGGTTATGAAAATAGATACAGAATATCTAATGTTTTATACCGGCTTAGGTCCTAGTTATGCAGGGACAGAAATAGGTTTTGCCACTTCAACAAACGGTATTAACTGGTTAAAAAGTGTTCACAATCCTATTATTAAAGATGATGGTTCATTTGTTGAATGGGGTAATGGTATTTATAATGGCACTGTATTATCTTATGATGGTATATACCATTTTTGGTTTGCTTGCTTTCATACTCCACCCTATGAGGCGAGACCACAAATCGGTTATGCAGAGACATTACCTTGCCCCCCCGGGGATGTTACTTTTAATACCCAGGAAGAAATAGACAATTTTCATATGTATTATCCAAGCTGTACCGAAATAAATGGAAATGTACATATTTCAGGAATTTTTATCACGAACCTGGGTGGCTTAAGTGTATTGACTTCCATTGTCGGTGACATTTGGATCAGTGGTAACC
>JAGLWB010000324.1 GCA_023133655.1 Bacteroidales bacterium | reverse complement strand
ACCGTTCCTTCCCCTCCACAGGAAATCCTATAAAAGCCCTCTGCAACAACAGCCTGATAGGTACCATCAGGTCCAGATACAGTATTAATGGTAGTTGAGTTGGCATAAAAATAGAGCCGGATTGCAGCGCCCACAATAGGATATTGAACTGTTCCATATGATGAAATTGTGCCTTGAACGGTACCCAAATCATCCGAAGAAGCGTTGGCTTTGAGAGGACTAAAAAGGATACTGATAATGAGAAGGCCGAATGTTATTAACCGTTTCATATGATTTTTTTTTTCAATATAAATTAAGGCCTTAAAGGTATGAAATTATTAAGTGAAAGTCAACTTATTTTCATTTTACCACATCACGCCCAATGATGTTGATGATTAAATCGGAGTAAGGAGAGTTTGAATGCTGCTGATATCAGATAAAAGATAAATGATAAGTGATATCAGATATCATTTATCTTTTATCCTTTATCATTTATCTCATGATGATCACCTTTTTAACCACCGATTTCCCATTTCCCAACATTAGTTGGAGCACATAAAGTCCTTCGGGCAAATCAGAAATATCAATGTGAATCACAGATTGTTCTGGTGGAATAATCACCTCGTTTACTCTCCGTCCATACAGATCATAAAATGACAAATAGCGAAGGATGGATGACCCGATTGAGGCGGATGTCGCTTCAATCTGCTGCAGGCCTGAGACCGTCAACCGGTCTGAAGCAGGATTCGGGTAAATGACCAGTAGTTTCTCTTCTTTTATTTCAGTAATGGTGGTTCTTAATTGCTGATCTTCTATCAAATCCCCCTCCTGATTCGCTGTTGTGGGGATAAACACGTTGACATTATCAACCTGCCAGGTGGTCAGGTAATACTGTTCCAAACCGCTCACCATAAACCTGACCTTCATGTATGAATCACGAAAATAGGAGGAGACGTTGAATGTATGTTTTATCCATTCGGTGCCGGTATTGTTTTCGAGTAAAACGATTGGAGACCAGTAGATTCCATTCCAAATCTCCACCGACAATGTCTCCAGGCCTAACGAACCATAATCAAACACCTTTGTTTCGAAAGTCAACAAAATGGTATCTGATAAATCGTTTGAAATAATAAATGGGCTGACAAGGGCAAACGAATAATTTGCTATACCGGGTTCCCAGGTAAATTCAGCAGCAGGATAAGGATGACCGGCATTTTGATTAATATGCCATTTGCCCTGTTCAGGAGCAAAGTCCCAGTGCTGAGCTGCAAAAGAACCATCATCCCATGGCTCGCTGAAAGGCAGAAATTTGGCCGTTTCTCTAAACAGTGACATATTCACTTGTTTCGAATCCGCATATTTTATTTGCACCTCATAAACAGAGTCCGGGTAATACCCATTTGCTGAGAATGTTACCTCATAAACACCTTCAGGGATCTCATCATTTTGGTAACTGCCATCTAAATCGGTAACAGCACTGTATCCTCCGGGATTTAATGTAACAGTGGCCGCCTCAATGGGTTTGTAGTCAATTGCATCAAATACATCTCCTTTCAGCGTACCTTTACCAATTACAATGATGTTTGCCGGTCCTTCCAGCCAGGATTCCCCCTCATCATACAAAGCCGAGACATAATAATCGGTTGGGCCAACAAAAATAACGGTATCAACTACAGATGTATCAGGAGCAGGTATGTATCTGACGTTTTTACTATTTCGCCATAGATTGTACCCCTGAAGTACCGGATCTCGTGAGTCTTGGTAATTTTTTCCTGAATGTCCTTCCGGTGCTTTCCATGTGAGTGAAACAATTTCATCATCGATCAACTGAGCGCCAAGTTCTTGTGGGGTTGGAAAATTTTGGCCCACAGTTACTGTAAATGCCGGATCTAACGGACAACTTTCCCCCATATCATAATATGCAGTGATGTTGTAATTGTAGACACCTCCAGGAGAAGCAACTTCGACGTACTGGGTTTCTGTGTAAGGTTCATTATTTAAACGAATACCATTTCTCCAGATATTGAATCCCAAAAACTCAAAACGTTGCGAACCATCATTACAAATAAATTTTCCTTTTCCAAGGGTCACTTTATCATACGCCTGTTTAACCTGAGGTTCATTTACTGACACAACCTTGTCACCTAAAGATTTGTTTGGTACAGGAATTGAAACAGGATCAAGGATCATATCACCATAACCAGCTCCAAATACCTTTGCACGGATAGCCAACTGTTCGTGATCTGTTTCTAACATCCATGAATCGCCTGCTACCCTGTTGTAACTCCTTCCCTGTCCTGAAGACGATTCATCAACAGCGGTTGGTGGTACATCCGGATATACATTTATCTGCTGGTGTGAAAGGTAAAAATCGCCGCTGGTAATGGTTATTCCCAATGAAGAAATATCAAAAGTAACCCAGTTATAGTTCTGTGGTATAACCAGCATTTGTCCCAGCTCTGTGCCCGGCATACCATAAGTGCCATCGTCATCGTAAACAATGATCCGCATATAGTTAAAGATCTGCCCTGCCGGCCATGTGCCGTCCCAGATGTGGATGATGAATTCCAACAGGTCACACGGATATGCTACAGGTGTGAACCTGACTGCAAGCTCGCTGTTCACCACATTCCATGCTATCGCATTTTCCATAACCCCATCATCATAAATAATATCATACTCATCCGGTTCAATTCCTGCCGGAAGACTCCATTCCAGGGTAACTTCCATCCCATTTACTGACCCCGTAAAATTTTCCGGAGGATTGAACCAATCACAAGTATAATAGGTATAAGGAAACTGAACAATTATAGATGAACCACCTGTATATTGAGCAGCAATACCTAAAACATAAAACTGCCCAATAGTAAGCTCACCTGGATTGGCGCAAAGATCTGATGTCCAAAGCAATAATTGTCCATCAAGATAAAGACAATAGCCTTCCAAATTAGAAGGAAGTTCGCCGTTGATATTACCGGTAGAAATATTAATATCGTCGAGGCATATACCCAATCCTCCGGGTTTAGCAACTCCCAAAAAACCAACGTAATAGTTTGCTGAGGGAGAAGGCAGGTTAAGCCATTCCTTTTTCCAGGTTGGCTGGTAACTATAAGAAGACAAAGGCTTCCAAATACCAGTGGCTGAAGTTTTATAATATATTTTTAATTCATCCTTAATGGTATCGCCAACCTGTGCGTGCCAGAAACTCAGCTTGGGAAGCACAGCATCCTGCAGGTTCAACACAGGTGTAATTAGTGCCGTACTGGCTGAACTGCCAATAAATGATGCATTAAATTCACCGGAGTGGGCATGGTCGGGAAATCCGGAAGGACTACCGGTTTCTACAGTCCAAACCAACGTACTATCAATACATTCCTGATTCCAGCCATTGGGAATAACGCCATCCTCGAAGTCTTCATAATATATTGTATAATAATCCATGAACGGAGGGAACCAACATAGCTCCCCTGTAGAATAATTCATATAGATTCCTTGAGGCGGCCTAAAACATCCTCCCATCGTGATATTGATGGTAATATTTTCAAAAACTGAAATATTTGTTAATGAATAAGGATTATGATAGTCTAAAAAAACGTTCAGATCATATATTCCGGGCCATACATCAGTAAAGCTCACACTTCCATCAGGAGGAGCTAAAGCATCATACCGGTGTTCCGGATTGTGATCCTGATTGATAAATGATATCACTGCGCCTTCAGGGCTTCCTCCCATACCGGCATGTATATTTACAGTAACATTAAGGCCTTTCCAGATCAAATTTGAAAAGGCAGGTTCAGCGGCATTATATGAGTAGGCTGAAATGACAGCGTACCGGTAACTGCCTGTATCGATGCTTTGCCATCCGGTATCATAGCAAAAAGGTTCCAGTACATTATCATAAAGCAAGGCCCAGCTTTCAGGTATCAGTTCATCTCCTTCAAGCAGACGATAAACCTTATAGCGGGCAAAGGCCCTTGTACCAGCTCTTACGTTATTATAACCGTCAGGGAAGGCGAAATTACGGTTATTCCAGGTTAAAAATGGAAGGTTATTGTGATGATTAATTTCTACAAGAACATTTGATGCCGGATAGGGAAACTCCTTCAGGATGAAATCAACGATAACAGTCTCACCACCTACCACAAAAACACTGTCTACAATTTGAAGTACCGTTCCTTCCCCTCCACAGGAAA
>JAGLWB010000323.1 GCA_023133655.1 Bacteroidales bacterium | reverse complement strand
GGATTCGGGTAAGCCTCTGAAAGTTCTGTTTCAGCAAGTAAATGATCAACCAACCCTGCATGGCCTGTGATGTAATTCATCGTAAACCTCACACTATCAATCGGATCATCTATTGTAAAGAAAATGTAAGTTATGGAGGATGTGCCCTCATAGCCTTTAGGCTTATAATAACCAACGAAAGAAGCAGAATCCGTCACTCCTCCACCAATTGCAACCGGAGTTGTAGAAGTATATGTGTCAGGTCCATAACACGATTGACCCCAACAAAAAGTATTTTCTGTTAAAGGAATTACATCGATCTCAACCTTTGTCAACCAAACATCAACTGTATCCTCGCTATTATTTGTAATGTAAATATGAGATTCTATTTCATAAATATCCGGTGATGCCAGAATGCTAATTTCAGAACCATTGGGGACATCACCATCACCGTTTGAAAGGGTGAGCGTCTGTGCCTGTACCATAAAGGCGATTAATAAGAACGGTAAAATTGAAAGTATACGTTTTTTCATAATAATTTTTATTTACGGTTTATTCCTTATTTTACGTACAAATTTATGGAAAGTTTGAATCAGAACCATATTTTTTGTTAAAGTTTAAGATATTTTAACATTTTCATTACAAATGAATTATATTTGCGCGCTCAAAGGTAAATATATATATATAAACATACATTAATCATACCAAAACAAGAAATTATGAAAAAATTTTTTACATTATTAGTAAGTTTTCTTTTTGCCATCCTTTTTGTTACTGCTCAGCAGGTTGAAAGAGAAAAAGTAGTAGTTGAAATTGCCACCGGCGCATGGTGCGGCTATTGCCCCGGTGCGGCCATGGGAGCTGACGACCTGGCAGCTAACGGACATGATGTTGCTATTCTTGAGTACCATAATGGCGATCCTTTCACTAATATATACTCTAATGCCAGAAATGCATACTATGGAATAGGCGGTTACCCGACAGCACATTTTGACGGTGTGCTTGAAGTCGTTGGCGGAAGCGCCAGCCAAAGTATGTATACAACCTACTTGCCTAAGTATAATCAACGGAAAGTCATTCCATCATCATTCACCATTGACCTCAGCTTCGAACCTAACGGTCTTACCGTTGATGCAACTATTATAATTGAGAAAGTAGCTTCTACCACCAGTACGAACATGGTTCTTCATCTTGCAGTAAATGAATCGGATATTGAATATAGCTGGCTAAACCAAACACACATGCACTTTGTAGAAAGAATAATGGTTCCTGATCAATATGGAACAGCACTGGATTTTTCAGGCGGTAATATTATTGAGATCAATGAATCATTTAACATGGATGCATCCTGGGTTACTGAAAATTGCGAACTTATTGCTTTTATTCAGGATCTGGATACAAAAGAAATACTACAGGGAACTATGGTGAGCATGGCAACACCCTTGTATAATTTAGATGCCCAAGTATATGAAGTGTTTAATGTACCCGAGAATAATTGTTCCGGGGAAATATTTCCGGCAATCTCTATTAAAAACTGGGGCTCAGAAGTCCTTACGTCTCTCACAATACAATATGACGTGAACGGAGGAGATGTTCAAACTTATGATTGGACAGGCACTCTTGAATTTCTTTCTGACGAGACAATAACCCTTGAACCAATAGCATTTCCAGTACTACCTGAAAATGAGTTTGTGGTATATTGCACCAATCCAAACGGGCAACCCGATGATAACCAATCAAATGACACCCTCGTGCAACCGTTTATTGCAGCACCGGTTGCTACATTTTACCGTGTATCACTGCTCTTAAAGACTGATGCTTCTCCACAAGAAACAACTTATGAGGTAATTAACTCAGATGGTGTGGTCTTGTACTCAGGAGGCCCTTTCACTCAGGCAAATGCTATTGTTAAAGATACTTTTGATCTGTATAACAGTGATTGCTACCAGTTTATTATGTATGACGCAGGCGGCGATGGGCTTGTTGGAGGATTTTTTACGGTAAGAGAAGCCATTTTAGGTGGAATAACACTCGGAAATGGTGGCGAATTCGGTGAAATAGAAACCGTTGAATTTGAAGTTGACTTCGTTGGAATAGAGGCTAATTCAACAATCAATGAAATTGTGCAGATTTTCCCCAATCCATTTATTGGAAATGGCCAGATTGTTCTTGATATCCCTGAAACAAAAAAAGTTGTTATCAATATATTCAATTCATTAGGTAAATTGATATACACCAATAACCTTGGTATTGTTTCAGCTGGAGAACATGCTATTCCCCTTCATCAAGACCATTTGTCAGCGGGTCTTAACTTTATCCAGGTCCGGATAGGGAATAAAACAATGACAGAAAAAGTACTTCTGAACAAATAATAAATGTATAAAAGAGACTCCTATAAATCCTATATGAACCGATGGGTTAACCCGTCAGTTAACGCTGGAAAACAATTTAATCATTAATAAATATAAACAGATGAAAAAAATATTTATCGTTTTTTCGCTTAGCATCCTTTTTGGAAGCATAGCAGCGCAACAGGTTGCAAGAGATAAAGTAGTAGTTGAGATTGCAACCGGCACCTGGTGTGGGTATTGCCCCGGTGCGGCAATGGGGGCAGATGATCTTGTTGAAAACGGACATGATGTTGCCATTGTCGAATACCATAACGGGGATGCTTATACCAATGTGTACTCGAATGCCAGAAATGCCTATTATAACGTAACAGGCTATCCGTCAGCACGCTTTGATGGCATCCTTGTGGTACCTGGTGGCAGTACTAATCAAAGCATGTATCCCCAATACCTTCCAAGGTACAACCAACGAATCGCCATCCCTTCTTCCTTTTCTATTGATATAGAGGGAACCAATTCAGGATTGATCGATTATGATGTAACTATCACGATTGAAAAAGTGGCATCAGCCGGTTCTAACATAGTATTGCATGCTGTTGTAACCGAATCGGAGATTGAAGAAAACTGGCAGGGGCAAACTCATCTTAATTTCGTTGAAAGATTGATGGCCCCAAATCAGTATGGAACTTCCCTTGACTTCAGTGGAGGTAACACGGTGGAGGTAAACATTAATTTCAGCCTGGAAGATGGTTGGGTTTCAGATCATTGTGAACTGGTCGTTTTCATTCAGGATTTAAGTAGCAAAGAGATCTTACAAGGCAGTAAAAGGGCACTGACTGAATTTGGATCCACAACCCAGTATGATGCTTCTATCCAAAGCCTGTTTAATGTTGGCGAAGAAAACTGCACAGGTTTCATGACGCCCAATATTATCATAAGAAACAATGGAAACGAAAACATGACCAACCTGGATGTTAAATATTATGTAAATAACGGGGCATTAAGCAGTTATTCATGGGCGGGTAATTTGGGTTATCTCGAAACAGATGAAATTAATCTGCCTGAAATAATCTTTTTTGTTGAGGAGGAGAATTTTCTTCAGGTCTATACTGAGAATCCCAATGGAAACCCAGATCAATATCCACAAAACGATACTGCCTCAATTGCTTTTAGCCAGGCTATTACCCAGTCAAGCCCCATTCACCTGTTGCTCAGGCTCGATGGTGCACCTGAAGAAACAACCTTTGATCTTCTCAACTCAGTTGGTGACACATTATATGCTGGCGGGCCTTTCACCGGCCAGCCGTTTCTGTTCATAACAGAAACATTTAATCTTCCAATGAATGATTGTTATATTTTCACCATCCGTGATGCAGGGGGTAATGGGTTGTGTTGTGAAA
>JAGLWB010000322.1 GCA_023133655.1 Bacteroidales bacterium | reverse complement strand
ATCAAATGCTTCACGGATAGTTTGGTATGGATTAGCTTGTGTTCCATCACCTCCGGGAGAAGCGCCTCCATCAACATAAATATGCACCATAACCTGGGCTCTGAACATTCCTCTTCCGTGTGTAGCAGCTATCAGGTAATTATCCCCTTGCCAGAAAAGTTCTGCCACCTCAGTATTTACAGGTCCTTCATTATCAGGATAATGCATCATTAAACTCCAGTCTGTTCCTTTGTTTTCAGAAGAGAACACCCCCAGATCGGTTCCAATATAGATCCAATTACTGTTCTGGGGATGGAAGCGTACTGTATTTACTTGCAGATCAGGCAGGTCATCAGGTGCAGTTCCTGTCTTTTCCGTCCAGGTTGTAGCGCCATCTGATGTGTACCAAACATTATCCCCATTAAACCCACTAAAAGTAACAAATACCTGATTGTAATTTGTTGGATTGATGGCAATATCAGTCACGTACCTGTTTGGCAAACCCACACCATTTTCATCAACCCTGGTCCAGCTTGTTCCGCCATTTGTTGTTTTCCCTACTCTTCCATTCTGGTAGCCAACCCAAATCACATTTGTATTAGATTTTGCTATGTCGATGGCGCTGCATCGGAAATAATAAAGAGTCCCACCGGAAAAGTATGTTCCAACATTGCTTTTGATCTCACTCCAGTTAGCGGCATTATCTGTTGTTTCCCATATCCTTGATCCGCCGGCAATCAAACGAGTATAATCTAAGGGATCCATCACAAATGGAGCAATAAATAGAGCCCTGGTGCTGCTATTTGCATCACCTAACCCGGAAACCTTTTCCACATAAGAACTTCCTCCGTTTGTACTTCGACGAATGCTCAGATAAACGTATTCACCGTAAACATACAATGGATTAACCCAATTAATAGCTGCAAAACCACCATCTCCCGTATGAGGTTGTGTCCATCCTCCAGTACCTCCTGCCGGTGTATAATGAACCTTATCGTTATCCTGGGTGCCGCCAACAATTAAATTTCCGGATGGGGTGGCCGCACCACCATAAAATTGAGTTATTCCTAATGTAGTGCCGGCTAAATTAATCCAACCCGAGTTTTGACTAACGGTAGTTACATCGTTGGTCATTTGTATACCTCCGTCATTACCGAAATAGACCTTTTTGTTTGTTGATCCGTTATAGTTAGGATGATTCACAATGATGTGATGATCAGCATGAGCAGAATTGGCTGAACCCCCGTTATGGTAGTCGACCCAGTCGCTTATTTTTGTAAGCGATGCTCCTGCATCGGTACTTCTCCATAGATCAATACCCCCAACAATAATGCGGTTGCTGTTCGTTGGATCAACCCATATGGTGTTATCATACCAGCCCTGTCGTTTTAAATAGTGTGTCTCAGAACGCCTGGACCAGGTAACTCCTGAATCAGTTGACCACCATATCTCACCTTTATCACTTCCGCCGGTATCATTCCTGTCCATGGAAATATAACACTTGGCATAAGTTGCATGGCAGAATGTTACTTCGCAACGCCCGGGATCAGAGGGTAGTTTATTAGCTGCCCCTGTTGTTAATTCTGTCCAGGATACTCCGTAATCATTGCTTAAATAGCAATCATTTAAACAGCCTACCAGAACTCTGTTTGGTACATTAGGATTGATTTTTACATCTGTAGCTCTGGTGCTTGTATTTAAAACAGAGTTCCAGGTATTTCCTCCATCGTTTGTTTTCCAAACACTGTTTGGAGCTGTAATTGCAGCATATAGAACACCGGAGCTGTCGGGGTGATGTTCCAGTCTGTTTACCCATCTGAAAATAGTATTATTGGTGCTTTCCAGTTGGGCCCATGTGATACCTCCGTTGGTGCTTTTGAATATCCCTGCGCCTGGCAGCCCATCAGAATTTCCGAACCCTTCTCCAGTGCTGGCATACATGATGGAAGAGTTGGTTGGATCCATTACAATGCTGGTTATAGCCAGATTTGCCATGAAATCATCAACAACACTCCAGGAAGATCCTCCGTTAGTGCTTTTAAAGATTCCCCCCGCTACACCACCTATCCATATTGTACTGGTTGAAGTGGGGTGAATGAGAATGGCTCTTATTCTTCCGCCGATATTACCGGGCCCGAGCCATTCCCAATTCCATAATCCTGCATCATCAGTTTGCATAGATTCAATCTTCGCTTTGGCTTTAACCAGGCCATCCATAGGTATGAAACCATTTTCATCGGCACGTTGCATCATTCGAAAACGAATAGCTTCTCCCGGATGTTTTGGTTTATCATTAGCTGTAAGGTTGATTGTGAGTTTTAGTTGATTGGAAAAAACCGGCAACAGAAGCAGTAGAAGCATTGAAAATAAAGTATATATATTTTTTCTCATGGTTTCCCGGATTATTGAAGTGTGACAAGAACAAAAACTGGGTTTTTTGTTTATTGGATTGTCACCGTCCCTTGATAGTTTTTAATCATCATTGCTTTATCAAAGGTTCCGGTATTGGTTGTTCCGCTATAGATTCCACCCTTAATCCATAATTTCCCATTTGTTGGTGTAGTAGAGTAACCTTCATCAATGGTATTATAAGGTGTTTTAATAGATGACAACAGTT
>JAGLWB010000321.1 GCA_023133655.1 Bacteroidales bacterium | reverse complement strand
TGCGGATATGACCTACCAGAATGCCTAGAACAATTCCTGCGGCAATCGGGAAAAAATCAGTATCAGAAAGCCTTTTGACTTCGTTTCCAAGCAAGCGAACAACTTCTTTCATATTATCTTTGCTGCAGGCGATCATTAACTTATCGCCAAAAAGAATATGTGTTTTAGGAGTTGAAGCAATATTAATACCACTTCTTCGTATACTTGCAATTGTGGCTCCGTAAGCAGAAAACAGGTTGAGCTGTTCAACCGTTTTATTGACGACCTTCTTGTTGGTGACCAGCACCGACTGTACAACAAAGTCTTTTGCCAAAGGAATTTCCCTGTCGGTTTCTGATCCAACCAGCAATCGTATCTTCTCCAGGTTTTTATTTGTTCCAACAGCCTTGATCAGGTTTCCTTTATTCAAAATTAAATCAGGCATAGGGGTTATGGCTCTTTCGTCCTGGAGAACCCTGGTAATGCTTGCACCTGTCATGGTACGAATCTGGAGTTCCTCCAATGGTTTCCCAATAATGTTGTGATTCTCAACAATGTACTGTTTTGAATAAATCTCAGGGTATTCAGCATTAGTTTGATCTCTGATATCCTTTTCTGCCTTTGAAAGGCTAATTTTCATGATCTTTGGGAACAACCTGACAAAAATAATAACCCCCAAAATCCCAAAAGGATAAGCAATTCCATAACCGATTGAAGCCATCGAAGAGCCAGTAACGTCTATAGCGACTGCTAATCCCGGCGTACTGGTGATAGCACCTGCAAATAAACCAATCCCAATAACCCTGTCAATATTCAAAAAATATGAACAAAGGATAGAAATCAGCAGGGCACTGAAAACCAGTATGAGGGTCAGAATGAAAAGAGGGATTCCCTGTTTACGGAACGACTGTATAAAACCAGGCCCGGATTGAATGGCGATGGTGAAAATAAATAAGGTAAGGCCGATATACTGAAAGTCAGTTGGAACCAGCACGCCATAATGACCAAATAACAATGCAATAAAGAGAACTGCCGACACGTCGAGCGAGATGCCCCTGATCTTAATCTTTCCAAGAATAAATCCGAGTGAAATTATCAGAAAAAGAGCAAAATAACTATTGGATAACAAGCCCATTTATTTTATTTTTAACGGATTGCAAAATTACAGAAAAAGAAATGAATGAAATGAATGAATTGATGAAAATTATTTAACGCGGATTATCTTCCTGATGGTTCTGTTTTCATCATTTTCCACCCTGATAAAATATAAACCATCCGTTCCCGGAACATCTTCAAAATTCAATAAATAGGTTCCATAGTTATATAATAAGGCAGGCTTTCTAACAAGCATTTGTCCCATAGAGTTGAATATTGAAATGTCAAGGTGATGGTTCACTTCATCATTTGAAAGGTTGATGAAAACTTTGTCTTTAACAGGATTTGGATAGATTTGAACATTGTCATCCCTGAAGCGTTCCGGATGCAGCAAAAAGCCCTTATCCATGATACGCGTTCCGGATGCAGCAATTCTAACCCAGGCGTAAATAGTCTCCTCCTTCTCTTTTACCAGACGCAACCCCAGGTACCCTTCCTGAAAATCTGTCCAGTAACCACCGTTTATAGGAATACAGCCAACATTATTATTAAATCTACACAAAAGTGCTTCCCCCTCCTTCCAGGTAAGGTCATTTGAAACCTGATCATATATCTCCAATTTATAAGCATGATTTTCCTCATTTCCGGCAAATTCCCAGCCGTTCAGCATTTCAATTGAATGTTCCCGGATTAAGGTTGCATTATGTTCGAAATAATAATTTCTCACGATTAAGTCATTAATCCCATCATCATCCACATCAATCTGAAAAGAACAATTGATTTCCACATTCAAATCCGGCACAAAATCAGAATAATGGATAGCTTCATGTACTTTTTGCCCTGCCCACAAATTGTTTGGAAGAGAAAGCGTAATCAAATTGGAATGATCGCTGATATTGTCAAAATCAGTATGAATACCATCGCAAACGGATTGAATAATAGCACAATATTTCCCACCATTGGTAATGGTGTTTCCCAAGACATCAATTTTCAAATCTGACAAACTCACACTGTAATTCCCGGATTGGGGTTGGATAGCAAGATAATGATCATCACTAAGGCTATTTGCATCTTCCATATTAAAAATTTCTGCATTTTCCTCAGTCAATAACATTATCCTGTATTCTTTAATATTAGATTCATTGAATGCCATCTCAAAGTGAACAACTAAATCCCGGCTATCTCCATAATTATCTATATCCACCAGTTTGGGCTTTGAAACATGCTCTGTTTGATGGACCAACATGATCTCTTCGGAGGGGAGCGAAAGTTTATTACTGTCGGAAATCCCTGATACATCAACAGCAAGTACATAAACTAAATAACGCTGAAGATCCTGAATCAATTCCCCGGTTGTAGTAGTGGAAGTGGGCGTTAAATTACCGGTATAATCTTCAAAACCGGTATTAATGGTCAAGCAATTACTGATCTCTACGTTGTTAGCAGCATCAAGATTGAAGAGACCGGGTAAGTCAGTATTTACCACAAAAAGCCGGTATTCTGAAATAAGTTCTTCGTGGAAGGCTTTATCAAAAGAATACTTTATGTCTCTTCCGTCCTTAAAGTTACTCTGATCGTTAGCCATTAAGTTCATCGCCCTGTTTGGCATGCCCTCGCCGGCAAAAATAGGGGCATAAGGAGTAGCATTATAAGCCAGATCCTTTATGATCAAACAAAATCCCTTCCCTTCCCCTGCTTCTATTATTTCA
This sequence comes from Bacteroidales bacterium, assembly GCA_023133655.1. Classification (GTDB taxonomy): domain Bacteria; phylum Bacteroidota; class Bacteroidia; order Bacteroidales; family JAGONC01; genus JAGLWB01. The sequence goes on along the minus strand of JAGLWB010000321.1, from coordinate 282 downwards.
CCTCTCACCCAACCAAAATGGCGGTTGGGGCCAAAAGTCATTCGTAATCCGACAAAATAATCCTTTCCTTCTACCCAGGTACCTTCACGGATATTGTCCTCTTCATTTCTCATGCAGAATTTCTTTACTGAAAAAGCCCAGTTATGCGATGATTCATGAATAACATCACCATAATTCAATGTATCAACAAAAGCATTAGCCGTAAACAGGCAATTAGCCAATGACTTAAATGACAAGTAATAGTTAAAATTCCCGGGGGAGACATACGAGCATGTGGAAACA
>JAGLWB010000320.1 GCA_023133655.1 Bacteroidales bacterium | reverse complement strand
CGATATTTCTATATCGACGAAATACAATTTCATATATGGCAAAGGCAATAAAAATTAAAAAAGGGCTTGACATAAACCTGTATGGAGAAGCCGAAAAAATAATCGTTGAAAAAGCAACAACCCATTATGCACTTAAGCCAACTGATTTTAATGGAGTTTTTCCAAAATTACTTGTAAAGGAGGGCGATAAAGTAAAAGCCGGTTCTCCTGTTTATTTTGATAAATACCGCGAGAATATTGTTTTTACTTCACCGGTTAGTGGCGAAATAACCGAAGTAAAGCGTGGGCCCAAAAGGGTTATGGAAGAGATCAGGATAAAGGCTGATGAAGAGATCGCTTACCTTGAATTTGAGAAAGCTAATCCAAACGACCTTGATGGCAACGAAATTAAAAAAAGACTTCTTGAAAGTGGTTTATGGCCACTTATTCGTCAACGTCCCTATTCAATCATTGCTGATCCTGATGATAATCCCAAAGCTATTTTTATTTCCGGCTTTGATACAGCTCCCTTAGCTCCTGATAACGACCTTGTTGTTCATGGGCATGGTGATCTTTTCCAAACAGGCATTAATGCAATTTCTAAACTAACAAATGGGAAAGTTCATCTGAATTTATTTGCCGGCCAGCAAAATTCCGGTGTTTTTACAAATTCAAAAGGAGTTCAGTTAAATTATTTTACCGGACCTCATCCAACTGGTAATATTGGAGTGCAAATTCATCATATTGACCCGATCAACAAAGGTGATAGCGTGTGGTACCTCTACCCGCAGGATGTGCTTACCATCGGCAGGTTGTTTCAGGAAGGACGATACAACGCCACCAAGGTCATTGCCCTTACCGGATCAGAAGTATTGAAACCGCGGTATTATAGGGTTATCGCCGGAACCTCGATTACAGAATTGATAACCGGGAATTTAAACGAAGGGAACCTTCGGTTTATTAGTGGTAATGTGTTGACCGGGAAAAGAATAGAAAGAAATGGTTACATTGGCTTCTATGATACCCAGGTGACGGTTATTCTTGAAGGTAATTACTCTGAATTTATTGGATGGGCTATGCCCCGTTTAAAAAAATTCAGTGTCAGCCGTTCTTATTTTTCCTGGCTGCAACCCGGAAAGAAAAAATATCGCCTCGACACTAACCTTAACGGAGGCGTGAGAGCGTTTGTCATGTCAGGGCAGTTTGAAAAATATTTCCCAATGAATATCTATCCTGTTCATTTAATAAAAGCAATTTTAGTGAAGGATATTGACTTGATGGAAAGCCTTGGTATTTATGAGGTGGATGAAGAAGATTTTGCACTTTGTGAATTTATCGACACTTCAAAAATTGATGTCCAGGCCATTGTTCGTAATGGGCTGGATTATATCAGAAAAGAAATGAGTTAAGAATTTGTTTATATAACATCAATGCATGAAATCATTTAGGAGATATATCGATAAGATAAAACCACAGTTTGAGAAAGGTGGAAAGTTTGAAAAGCTTCATTCCTCATTCAATGCTTTTGAAACTTTTCTTTTTGTACCTGACACGGTTACAAAAAGTGGAAGCCACATCCGCGACGCTATGGAAATGAAACGCGCAATGTCGGTTGTGGTTCTTGCTACTATACCAGCTCTCTTGTTTGGGATGTGGAATGTTGGATTCCAACATTTTCTGTCGATTGGGCAGGATGCTGGCTTGTGGACTGAATTTTTGTTTGGATTTATTCAGGTGTTGCCCATTATTGTTGTTTCTTATGTTGTTGGTCTTGGGATTGAATTTGCATTTGCCCAATTCAGGGGGCATGAAGTAAATGAAGGCTTTTTGGTCACCGGTATGTTGATTCCGTTGATTGTACCCCCTGACACCCCCCTTTGGATGGTGGCTGTTGCAACTGCTTTTGCTGTAATAATAGGAAAAGAAGTTTTTGGAGGAACAGGCATGAATATTTTAAACCCGGCATTGACAGCAAGAGCTTTCCTGTTTTTCGCATATCCTCAAGACATGTCTGGCGATAAAGTATGGATTGCTGATAAAGCTGATGCTTTTTCAGGAGCTACGCCTTTGGGTGATGCGCTTGTTGGAGATCCCATTTCAGCTTCTGTTTCAGATATGTTCTTTGGTTTTATACCCGGATCCATTGGAGAAACATCTACATTGGCTATTTTGATAGGTGCAGCTATACTTCTATTTACAGGCATTGCCAGTTGGCGAATCATGCTTTCTGTTTTTGTGGGAGGACTACTGATGGGCTTGATCTTCAATGCATGGGGTATGAACGGTTACATGAATGTTCCGGCCTATACACATCTGATAATGGGTGGTTTTGCCTTTGGCGCAGTTTTTATGGCAACAGATCCGGTTACCGCAACACAAACATCAAGAGGAAAATATATATATGGGTTTCTGATAGGTTTCTTAGCCGTTCTTGTCCGTGTGTTAAACCCGGCATACCCTGAAGGAATGATGCTTGCCATTTTGTTTATGAATGTCTTTGCACCGCTGATTGATCATTACATTGTTCAGTCAAATATCAAAAAACGCCTAAAGCGTTTAAAAACAATTAATATTGAACTAAAATAAAACATAAATAATATGTTCAGTAACAGATATATTTTTATTTACTCATCCGTCATGGTTATCATAGTGGCTGCCATTTTATCTGCTGCCGCATCTTTTTTAAAACCATATCAGGAAAGAAACATCAGAGAGGAGAAGGTCCGGAATATCCTGGCTTCCGCTGATATCCCTTCAACAAAAGCGGATGCTGAGGATCTTTTTCAAATGCATATCGTTAAGGAAATAGTTGTTGACTTGAAGGGCGATGTGTTAAGTGTTTACGAGAATGGAAAACTTCAGCAAGGAGAGGTAAGAGCGTTTGAAATTAACCTGAGAAAGGAGCAGAAAATAAAAGAAGCATATTTGTTGAATGAATCACAAAAAGCACCGGGATTTCCTCTTTATGTGTGTGAAAAAGAAGGTAAAACATATTATATTATTCCCTTACGGGGAAAAGGTTTGTGGGGGCCACTTTATGGTAATATCGCCTTTGATGATGATATGAATACCATTTTTGGAGCAAATTTTTCCCATGATAAAGAAACTCCTGGACTTGGTTCAGAAATCGCTACCTCAGAATTTGCCGATCAGTTTGAGGGCAAAACAATTTTCGATAGTGATATGAACTTTGTATCTGTTAAGGTTGTGAAAGGAGGAGTGGCAAACAGCAATATCAATATCAGCCATGGTGTGGACGCTATCTCAGGTGGCACAATAACCAGTAATGGCGTAACCGATATGATTGAAGATTGTCTTGGAAATTATGTTGAATACATTAAAAAACAAAAATAACCGATGAGTACTGAAAAAGTGAAAAGAGAGCCGTTGTTTTCGACAAAGTACAGGAAGTTGTTAACAATTCCAATAGGAAAGAACAACCCGATTACTGTGCAGGTTTTGGGTGTTTGTTCAGCCCTTGCTGTAACAGTGAAACTGGAACCTGCTTTTGTTATGGCCCTGTCGGTCGTGGTTGTTTTGACAATCGCTAATGTTTTGATCTCACTTCTAAGGAATGGTATACCGCCCAGAATTCGGATAATTGTCCAATTGGTTGTGATCGCCGCACTGGTTATTCTGGTCGACCAGGTATTAAAAGCTTTTGCTTATGATGTGAGTAAGCAACTTTCTGTTTTTGTTGGATTAATCATTACCAACTGCATCATTATGGGACGTCTTGAAGCTTTTGCTATGGCAAATAAACCCTGGGATTCTTTTCTTGATGGCCTTGGTAATGCTGCCGGTTATGGTGTTATTTTAATTATAGTAGCCTTTTTCAGAGAATTGCTTGGATCTGGTACTATATGGGGCATTCAGGTTATCCCCCAGGGCTTTTATGATTTTGGATATAAGGACAATGGCCTTATGATCCTTCCTCCTATGGCCCTGATTGTTGTCGGTGTCATTATTTGGGTACAGCGATCTAGAAATAAAGAACTTATTGAAGAAAATTAATTTTGAAATAATAAACATTTTCGAATAATGCAGGACCTCGTAAATATTTTTGTAAAATCGATTTTTATCGACAATATGATCTTTGCCTATTTTTTGGGCATGTGTTCATACCTTGCTGTGTCAAAAACTGTTAAGACATCTGCAGGATTGGGTATTGCTGTTATTTTTGTCCTTGCTATCACCGTCCCTGTAGATTACCTTATTAACAAATATTTGTTGTCGGCTGGTGCGTTGACTTGGATTAGCCCTCAATTCGCTGATGTTGACCTGACCTTTTTAAGCTTTATTATGTTCATTGCCATCATTGCCTCAATGGTTCAGTTGGTAGAAATGGTAATTGAAAAGTTTTCATCTTCTTTGTATAACTCACTCGGTATATTTCTTCCTTTAATCGCTGTGAATTGTGCTATCCTGGGTGGATCTCTTTTTATGCAGGAAAGAGAATATGAATCGCTTGCCCAGGCTACTTCTTTTGGCCTTGGCTCCGGGGTGGGCTGGTTACTTGCAATTGTGGGTATTGCCGCTATCAGAGAGAAGATCAGATATTCAAATGTACCTGCTCCTCTCAGAGGATTGGGTATTACATTTATTATTACAGGGTTGATGGGTATTGCCTTTATGATGTTCATGGGTATTAAATTATAGTCTGTTTGTAATCTTTATTAATGAATATTAACATGATATTATCTATTGGAATAGGAGCTGTTATTGGAATTAGCATCGTGATTTTCCTTGTTGTTATTTTATTGCTTATTGCCTTACTGTTATATGCAAGAAAGAAATTAACACCGCAAGGGAAAGTTGAAATAACTATCAATGATGAGACGGTTCTTGATACCTTTCCAGGATCAAATTTACTTTCTACACTTACTGCCGAAAAAATATTTCTTCCCTCAGCATGTGGAGGTGGAGGGACCTGTGGAACATGCAAATGTCAGGTCCTGGATGGGGGTGGCAGCATCCTTCCTACTGAAACCGGGTTCTTTTCCAGAAGAGAACAACTTAACAATTGGCGTCTTGCATGCCAGGTTAAGGTGCGCCAGGATATGAAGATTGCCATACCCAAAGAAATTTTTGGTATAAAGAAATGGGAGTGTGAAGTTGTATCTAATTATAATGTAGCTACATTTATTAAGGAGTTTGTCGTTCAATTACCCGAAGGCGAAACAATGGATTTCCAGTCGGGTGGGTATGTTCAAATAGATATTCCCGTCTGCGAGGTTGATTATCATGATATTGATATTGAAGAGGAGTATCGTGTTGATTGGGATAAATTCAAGATGTGGGATTTAAAAATGAAGAATTCGGAACTTGTTACCCGAGCATATTCTATGGCAAATCACCCGGCTGAAGGAAACAGGGTAATGTTGAATATTCGTATCGCGACCCCTCCTTTTGACAGAAAAACAAATGGTTTTATGAAGGTTAATCCGGGTGTTGCATCTTCCTATATCTTTTCGAGAAAACCTGGTGATAAAGTTATAGTTTCCGGCCCTTATGGGGAATTCTTCCTTAAAGATACTCAAAGAGAAATGATGTTCATAGGAGGCGGTGCTGGGATGGCTCCAATGCGCTCGCATATCTTTCATCTTTTCCATACCGAAAAAACAAAACGAAAGGCGACATTCTGGTACGGGGGACGCTCAATGAGAGAACTGTTTTATGTTGATGAGTTTAAAGATATAGAAAAGCAGTTTGATAACTTTAGTTTAAATATTGCCTTGTCTGAACCACTGCCAGAGGATAATTGGAAGGGGTATACCGGCTTTATTCACCAGGTGGTACTTGATGAATATCTTAGAAAACATCCCGAACCTGAGGATATTGAATTTTACCTTTGTGGTCCGCCGTTAATGAATGATGCTGTTCTGAAGATGCTTGACGATTACGGTGTTCCCGAAGAAATGATAGCTTTTGATGACTTTGGAGGATAAAAACTGTGAACTCTCGGTTGCTTCTTTTTTTCTCTCTTATAACCATTCTTTTTTCTTGCCGGCATCAACAAGTTCAGATCCTGGGTGAAGCCCAGGGAACTTATTACGCAATCACATATTTTTACACCAGTGATGAATCATTTAAAGATGAAATAGATTCCCTTTTGACTGATTTTGATTTGTCTGTCTCGACTTATGAACCATCAAGTGTTATTTCAAAAGTGAATAACAACGATACTTCTGTAAGATTGGATGAAATATTTATTGATATATTTAATAAAGCAGTTGAAGTGGGTGACAAAACAAATGGTGCATTCGACATGACTATAGGGCCATTGGTTAATGCATGGGGATTTGGTTTTTCCGAAAGGATAGCGATGGATTCTGTGATAGTTGATAGCCTGCTGCAGCTTGTTGATTACAAAGCTGTGACCATTGCAGGTAATAAAATTCACAAGGAAGTTCCAGGAATGCAGATCGATTTTAATGCGATAGCACAAGGTTATTCTGTCGATTACATCGCTTCATTTCTTGAATCAAAAGGAATAAAAACCTATTTGATCGATATTGGTGGGGAAGTTTATGCAAAAGGTCTTAAACCGGGAGGAGAACCCTGGAAGGTTGGAATTGAGAAGCCTGCCCGGGATAAAAATAGTCCCAGGGAATTAAATGCTATTATCGGGCTAACCAATGCAGCCCTGGCTACATCCGGAAGCTATCGTAAATATTACTTGGTTGATGGAATTAAATACAGCCACACCATCAATCCGGCAACCGGATATCCTGTCACACATTCATTACTGAGTGTAACTGTTAAAGCTGCAGACTGTTGCAGTGCCGATGCTTATGCCACTGCTTTTATGGTGATGGGATTGGAAAAAACAAAGCGGTTTCTCAGTCAACATTCGAAATCGAATTCGATTGGCAGGGGGATGGATGTTTTTTTGATATATACTGATAGTCTCGGTGAGTTACAAACGTATTTAACAGAGGGGATGAGAGAGTTAATGATATCGGAATCGGACTAATAAATATTTTTGTTCTCACAATGATTGTCAGAATCTTTACTACTCCCGCACGAGCATGGCAGCCTTTTTCCGGTTTTGGGATCAATTGTACTGCAACCTTTCTCAAACTGACCATTTTTTTTAAAGAACATCTTAATGGCAATAGCTAAAAAGGCGAAGCCAACTAAAAGAATTGTTAATAATAGAACTTTTACGATCATCAGCTAAATCTTTGTATTAATAAAACCAAAAAGATTGATAAGCTATAGCTGGATAGCTGCAGCAAAGATAATAATTTTTCAGATGAGGTTGTAATAATGGCCTACAAAAGGTTTAGCTGGCCATGTTTTCCTGATAATCGCTTGTACTTTTTATTCCCGAGGCCAATAAAACCCTTTTTAAAGAATACAAAGGTGCCAGTTTTGTCAAGCTTTAAATTAGATAGAACATTCTTGTCAACCGTATCCCTATATTTTGTAACAAAGTCGGATATGTCGGAAATATGCTTCGGTTCATCAAATTGTTCAAGGTATTCTTTAACAAGTTCTTTAATAGTACCCGTTTTAACTCCTTTCCAATCAATAAGTGAGTAAGTACTCGTCTTTCCAATGGCAACAATATTATCAATGCTGAGGATTGATGACCTCAATGATTCAATGTTTTGGGGTGCTCTGGAGGTTTTAGTGGCAAGTCTTTTATGAATTTCCAACAGTTTCAACGGACGCTGTTCTTCTTCTAAAATTTCAACAATTGATTCGGAAAGTTTAACTAAGGTATTTCTTTTAAAAACTACCTGGTTGTTATCATTAACTTCAATCGCTAATTCCAAAGCAAGGATATCCGTTACTGTAGTTTTAACCCTACTGAAAATACCTGCTTCATTTTTCTTAAGGTATTTTTTCAAGAACTGGTCAAAATCCACAGTGTAGTTAGCTTCAATTCGTTTGCTTAGTCGCTCTAATACCTCATTATAAAATGCGGGGAAATCAAATTGCTTATAAATTTCGTTCTTAATAATAAAATAGTTAGCGTAAGTTAATCCCTTATCCTGAAACATAGTATACGATTTTAAATAAAGGACAGAGAATGCCAATGCATAAAATTTTGCTGTTAGGGGAAGTTGCTCTTGTTCATTTATCTTGTCAGCTGTTATTGATGTAATAAGAATGTAGTCATCCTTAATATCCAATTTGTATGAAAAATAATTATTGAAATATTCTTGTTCATGGGCAAAGCGGGCAATAGTTTCTTCAAGTTTATAGGGGATCATTTGCGAAATTTGTCGAATGCGTTCGCGCGTAATACCATAAATATTTCCGATAGCCTGCAAGGTCATTTTATTTTTACCAATTAAGTAATTAAAATTATGCTCAAAAATGAAATATTCTCTTTCATTCAGAACTTTTGAAAGAACAAGAAGCAGGTATTTAAAAAATGGAAATTTTTTATCAAAGAATTCCTGCCTGAATTTCTCTGTTTCTAATGTTGGCATTGCAAAATTTTCAAAACAAAAGAATTTGAACTTTTCAAAGTTCACGTTTTCATCACTCATATCAAGATCTTCCATTGAAATATTATATTCTGAGATAAATTTTTCTGACATTGCGATGAGTTCTTTGTTTGTTTTTTCACCACAATTTTGGATTTTTTTAAAATTCTCATTTTTTAAATAGTAGATAAGGATTTTATAAAGGGTATCTAAAGATCCTTTTTTACACACATTTTTGGTGCGTTCTGAGAGCTGTTCGGAGCTGATTAGTTCTTCAATATGGTAGTTTGTTAGTGCTTTAAGTATATCCACTGTCGTAGGTTTTTAATTATAGATTTTGATTACATGTGAAATCCAATACAAATATAGTAAAGATTTTTACGAAAAGCAAGAACTATTTTGTTAAAGGGAAGTTAACAGGTGATTTTGTCAATAATTTCAACGCATTTTATGCTTGTTGTTTTCTTATTTCATAGCAAAGAACAGTACATGCCTGGGCGGCATTCAGGGAATCAATGCCGGGAGAAGTATGATTAATATTTGTAAAAGATGGGATATAAATTTTTTTATCAAGAAAAGGCAACAAGTTTTCTGATATTCCTGTTGATTCATTCCCAATTAAAATCAGTCCATTATTTTCAAAACGAACCTGGTGAATATTTTCCCCTTCCAACATAGTACCGTAGACTTTTATATTCCGGGGTTTGTTTTTGAAAATCTCGACAAGGTCCATAAAATAAACCTGCACGCGAGTTATAGATCCCATGGTCGCCTGGATAACTTTCGGGTTATAAACATCAACACAATCTGTTGAGCAAATAATGTGATTTATCCCAAACCAATCAGCCGTACGAATTATAGTTCCAAGGTTTCCGGGGTCTCTGATACTCTCCAAGGCAAGAACAAAGTCCTGGTTGACTATGTTTTTATTGAATGGAACATGGGGTATTTCAACGGTGCACAGAACCTCACTGGGTGTTAAAAGGGTAGAAATTTTTTTCAGGTCAGACAGGCTTACTTCTTCTACTGTTATCTGTAGGTTTTCAATTTGTTTTCTGTGTTTGTCAAGCCAATTGCTCGTTGCAAATAAAAAAGTGATAGAGAATTCACTTTTAAGGAGATCTACCACGACTTTTGTACCTTCTACGATGAACTGGCCATGGATTTTCCTGTATTTATTGACTTTAAGGGAATTGATCCATTTAATCCTGTTCAGGGAGAGCATAACAGAAGTAAGACTTAGTTACTCAGCAAAAACTTCGAAGTTAATCGCAACGTTTATATCTCTATGCAACTTCACAGTTGCACTATACGTTCCCACTTCTTTAATGGAATCGCCATCAACAACGATTTTTTTTCTGTCAATGTTATAGTTGAATTGATTTTTGATGGCATCAGCAATCTGCATTGCATTTACAGAGCCAAAGATTTTACCGGTTGAGGCTGCTTTTGCACCTATCTTTACAGTAATATTTTCGACTGCTTTGGCAAGTGTTTCAGCTTCTTTGCGAACCTTCTCTTCTTTATATGCTTTCTGCTTTATATTTTCAGCCAACACTTTTTTCATTGATTCAGTGGCAAGAATAGCATAACCTTTTGGGATAAGGTAGTTTCTGGCATAACCATTTTTTACGGTAATGAGCTCATCTGCATCTCCCAGGTTGGGTATATCTTTTTTTAAAATAACTTCCATAATAACCTCCCTATTTTAATAAATCAGCAACATATGGCAAAAGTGCCAGGTGACGTGCTCTTTTTATGGCTTTCGAAACTTTCTTTTGATACTTCGTAGATGTTCCAGTTATTCTTCTGGGCAATATCTTTCCTTGTTCATTAACAAATCTCATAAGAAAGTCACCATTCTTATAATCAATATATTTTATTTTGTTTTTCTTGAAGCGGCAGTATTTCTTTTTCTTGATATCGACCGCAATAGGAGTTAAATATTTAATGTCGGAATTTCCTTGTGTTGCCATTTTAATTACTCTTTTTAGGGTTAAAAATCTTAAGCTTTTGTTGTTTTATCAGTTTGAGCTTCTTCCTTCTCAGTATTGCGTTTTTTTTCATTGTAAATAACCGCATGTTTATCAAGTGCAACTGTTAGAAAGCGAATGATCCGCTCATCTCTTTTGAAAGTAACTTCAAGGTCTTTAATAATAGAACCTTCAGCCCGAAACTCAATGAGGTGATAAAATCCTGTTGTTTTTTTGTGGATTGGATAGGCAAGTTTTCGCAATCCCCAATAATCCTCAAAAATGATCTCTGCACCCTTATCTTTTAGAAATTTAGTAAATTTTTGAACCGTTTCCTTCATCTGGTCATCAGACAAAACGGGAGTCATAATGAAAACGGTTTCATACTGGTTTAACATTTTTTTATTATTTAATTAATACTGTTTTTAAAATGGAGTGCAAAGGTAGGATAAATATTACAAAATACAAATGAAACGAAATTTTTACTAAAAAATGTGCGCCTTGTTGCTCCTTAAGGTTTGAGTTTTTCCCGGCTTATATAATATATGTTAGTTGTTTGAAAACAAATTAACAATTTCCTGGCAGATAAATTTCGATGCATGACCGTCACCAAAAACAGGTGGAAAGCTGATTCGTTTCTTATTTTGACTGAAAGTTTTGTAAGCATTTATGATTTTCTCTTCATTGGCATCGGTAACGATACCGGCATTGTTATCAATAATTTCTTTCCATTCGGTTTCTTGGCGAATGATGATACATGGTTTTTTGAAAAAATATGCCTCCTTTTGAACGCCGCCTGAATCGGTCAGGATCATTAACGATTGTTTTTCAAGATTGATCATATCAAAATAGGAAACCGGATGAATAATCCTGATACGGATGTTGTTCATTAGTGAGTTATACAACGCAGGCGGAACCTGTTTCTCCAATAAACCGGATGTACGGGGATGCATAGGAATAACCACATCCAGATCCTCTTCCTGAGCAATCTTATTAATAGCATAAAAGATAGCCGTTAAACGCTCAGGGTTGTCGGTGTTATTATCCCGGTGAACAGTTACTAAAAGAAACCTGTTTGTAGTCAGCCCCAACACATCAATTATTTGTGAGTTTTTTCCGGCTTGGGTGGCATAATACATACTATTATCATACATCACATCACCACAATGAACAATTTTTGGATTGTCGATATTGAAGGGAGGCTTAGTTTCAGGGTTAAATCCTTCTTTAATAAGGTTTTGAATCCCAGTTAAGGTTGGACTAAACAGTAAGGTTGACGAATGATCACATACTATTCTGTTGATCTCTTCAGGCATCGTTTTATTGTAAGACCTTAACCCTGCTTCTATATGGATTACCGGAATATATAATCTTGAAGCGGCAAGAGCTCCTGCAAGAGTCGAGTTCGTGTCGCCATATAATATTACTGCATGTGGTGGCTGATCAATGAGTATTTGTTCTATCCCCGAAATCATGTTAGCAATCTGTTGTCCATGCACTGAAGATCCGACATTAAGATTAAAATCTGGTTTAGGAATGTTTAATTCATCAAAGAAAAATTTCGACATATTATCATCGTAGTGCTGTCCTGTATGTAAAATGAATTCATGAATGCTACTGCTGAATTTATTATGAATTGTTCTGCTTATGGCAGCTGCTTTGATGATTTGTGGCCTGGCACCAATTATGGTAATAATTTTGATCATAAGGTGTAAAAGTACAAAAAATTCTATTGTACTTTTTTACATTACTACTGCCTGCTCTTGACTGATTCATATCTTGTTATTATCCGCAAAACTAAAATAGTTTCCTTCCCCAATGATGATATGATCAAGTACAGGCATGTCAAGAAAGTTTCCTGCCTGCTGTAGTTTGTTGGTTAATCGGGTATCTGCTTCACTTGGTTGAACATTCCCTGAAGGGTGATTATGACAGAGAATTAGTGAAGAGGCATGGTGGTCCAGCGCAATTTTATAGATTTTTTTAGGATCTGCAACTGTTCCTGAAATACCACCTTCACTCACCTGTACGGTTGAAATGATTTTATTTGCCCTGTCAAGTAACAGGATCCAAAATGCTTCATACCTGCTCCCCGATAACTTACTCTGCATGATCTCAAAAACATCCTTACTGGAAGTAATCTTTTCTCGTAACAGGCTTTCAGACTCTCTGCTTCTTTTACCAAGCTCCAACGCTGCAATTATGATAAGCGATTTAACCTGGCCTATTCCATTGATCTTTTTAAGATCTGAGACTAATAGTTTAGAAAGCTCTACCAGGTTATTACTCGTTCGCTGTAGGATTTTTTTGGCCAGGTCAAGGGCTGAGTCTTCTTTATTGCCTGAACCAATCAAAATAGCGATCAGTTCAGCATTGCTTAAACTATGTTTTCCTTTTAATAAAAGTTTTTCCCTGGGGCGGTCATCCTCGGCCCACTGACGTATTGGAATGTGATTGCTATCAAATTTCATAGTTTGCTTCTTTCGGATATTAATCCGGAAAAAGCGGTTTTGTGACCATAAAAAAAGAGGCTATTTTTTAATAGCCTCTTTTCCTGTAGTTTCATAAATTTTTTACGAAAGAGAATTTATATGCTTAGCTAACTTCGCTTTCAGGTTAGCGGCTTTATTTTTATGGATTATAAAGCGTTTAGCATTTTTGTCAATTAACGACATAACTTCCGGTAATTTTTTTTCAGCTTCTTTTTTGGTAGTTATGTTCCTAATATCTCTGATTGCATTACGCATGGTTTTTGCATAGTAACGGTTGTGGATTCTTCTTTTGTTACTTTGTCTGATTCTTTTTAATGCTGAAATGTGATTTGCCATTTTTATTTTTGTTTATGGTAGCCCGTAGGGGAATCGAACCCCTGTTACCAGGATGAAAACCTGGCGTCCTAACCCCTAGACGAACGGGCCGTCTATTGTTTTGTTAAAATTGGAGTGCAAAAATATAACAAATTTGATAAACTGCAAAGAAACAGGAAGAAATTTAGAAAAAAGTTACCCCCGGGTGGCCCGGCCATTAAAAATGGAACTTGTCAACCAATGCAATAGAATGTGTTACTTTTCATTTGATTTAAGCTCATTATGGTCTTCCTGGAATTTAAAACCAAGCCTTTTACCGGTTTTAAGTCTCATATTTGCAAGGGCCGTTTTAATATCCTGAACTGTAACTTCTTTTACATTGTCAAAGGGTGGAGTTAAAAGGTCGAAATTAATAGTATAAAGAATGGATGATTCAATGATATTTCTAATACAAGCTTCATCCATAACCGCATTCCCGAAATTATTATAAAGAAGGCCCACTTCCCGCTTTCCTTCAATAAAGTAACGCTTCTCCTTGTTGATGAAAACCCTGCCTATCAGGTATCCAACATCATTGATGCGGTTATATTTGAATGAATCAGAAAGGAAATTATAAATATGGATCACACCGCAATATGAGCGTTCTTTATCTTCTTTAACATAAGGTGTTTTCATTACTTCATGATTTCTTGAAAATTCAAATACATTGGTATGCATCATGAAGATAAGAATATCACCTGCAAATTTAATTTCAAACTGAAATTCACCCGTTTCTTTAAATGTAACTGGAATTTTATCTTTTTCATTAAGATTTGTTGCACTGAAGTCGTCAACCAACCTTCTTATGTTTGACTTAAATAGCTGAAATATGTTATAAGTGTTAGAATAAACGGTTTGCTTCAAGATGGATTTTTTTAGCAAAATCTCGAAGAGGCTTTTATTTTCAGGATTTGTTTCCATTGTAATAAGTAAAAAATTGTGGAATTACTCAAAAGTAAAGGTGAATGTGAATATTTTGGATGAAAGGCGGTCTATTGAGTTTGTATAAAGGTTGTCCTCTTTTATAAGTGCGTTAAGTGGACTGTATGACATAGTTAATTCAATTCCAAATTTAAAATATGTTGTATAGAAATCAAACCCCACTCCTCCATCTATTGCTACGTCACTTTTTTTAAGCTTAATATGTTTATCGGCAAGCTCATCCTGGTTTTTTTTAGCCTCAGAGGCAAGGTCAATGCTATACCTGACGCCTCCAAGTAAATATGCCCGCATATTATGCAAACGTTTTGACTTGTATTTAATCCGTAAAGGGAAATCTACGTATGTCGAGTAAATCTTTTTTTCTTTAACGAAAATTTTTTCTCCATCCGTCCAGTATTTTTTTATGGTATAATGTAGTTCTCTTTCGCCAAACGACAAATCGGGTAAAAAGCGAAAGTCAAAATATTTTCCAAGACGTAAATTTGATATAATCCCTATGGTAAATCCATAAGTATACCGGCCTTCAATACCAAGGACGTAGGCAGAGTCGGCATAAAAGTCGGGAATGTAAAAAGGGCCCCAACATATGCTTTGGTAATTTTCAACAGGATCGATTGTAAAGAACATCTGATTAATGGCTAAACTGAACCCAAAATGATAGGGAGCAAGATCGTATTTTGGAAGATTAGGAACAAGGGTAAACTGTCCATTAACCTGCGAAGTAAATAGCCCAAAGCCAAATAATAAACTAAATGCTATAATCCGAAACTGCTTCAATATTTCACCCTGTTTAGTTATTGTTTAACGAGACTTAGTATGTTTTATTATTAGAAAGCAAAGATTCGGCAAATATATAAAACTATTATTGTCAGTCATTCGCAGAATAATTTTGAATTTCTTTATAAAACTTGTTTCTGTCAATGGGAGCAACCCCAACAGATTCACAAACAAGACCACCTGCCAGGTTGGAAAGAAATGCCATTTCATAAGAAGGTAACTGAAGAGCTAAGCAAAGTGAAGCAACACTAATAACCGTATCACCTGCACCTGAAACATCAGCTACTGATCTGACATGTGAAGGGATCAAATGTCGCTCATATTGATTGTTTTCATTGATTGAACTAATAAAAATGCCTCGTTCTGACAAGGTGACAATAAGGTTTTTAATTTGCTGTTTTTCCTGGAAATGCCCAGCTGCATTCGCTAACTCCTCTTGGTTTGTTGGGTTAAACTCAATTTTTAAACCTTCAGTAAGTTCTGAAAGATTAGGTTTGAAAAGAGCTATATCCCGGTACAACTCAAAGTTTTTCTTTTTTGGGTCAACAGCAACCGGAATCTGGTGTTTTTTTGCCTGATTGATAACACGTTCAATTATCCTTGGGGAAAGGACACCTTTGTTGTAATCCTGTATGATAATGACATCGACCTGCGTGTGAGATAGAAAAAAGTTGAATTTATTGATCAGTTTATCAGACTCAAACATTGACAGCTCATTGTCAGACTCTTCATCAACTCTGAGCAATTGACTGTTATTGCCAATTACCCTGAATTTTGTTGTTGTTATTCGTTCTTCACTGCTGTAAATGCCACCTTGCGTAAGCCCTTCTATTTTTAATAGTTCGAGTAAATCCCTGCCTTTCGAATCATTCCCAATAACAGAGCATAAGATCGGTTCGGCGCCTATGGCTTTGATGTTAAGGGCAACATTAGCCGCACCTCCAAGAAGATTTGTTCTTTTGTTTACTGTTACAATTGGTACCGGTGCTTCAGGAGATATCCTGTTTACACTTCCCCAGATATAAGAATCAAGCATTACATCACCAATCACCAGCACTTTAAGTTTGCCAGCATTACTGAAAAATGATTTTATTTTTGTTTTATTCATCATAAGCTGAAACTTGCAACCTGCAATTAAATATTAATCAATACAATTCTGAGATAGCATTTTTAATTCGACGAAGAGCCTCTATCAATAATTTTGTTGAGGCTGCGTAGGATATCCTAACACAGTTAGGGCTCCCAAAAGCAGACCCGGGAACCAGGGCAACATACTCTTTTTTCAAGAAGAATGAACAGAGGTCGGCGGAATTATGAATGGTTGTTTTTCCATTACTTTTTCCAAACAATTCGCTGACATCAGGAAAAACATAGAATGCACCTTCAGGTATATTAGTTTTGATGCCGGGTATCTCATTCAGCAATTCAATAACAACGTCTCTGCGTTCTTTGAAAACAGACACCATAACTTTAAGTTCCTTCAATTGCTTTGGATCACTTAACAATGCCTTCAAAGCAGCCTTTTGGGAAATAGTGCATGTTCCGGAAGTCATTTGCCCCTGTAATTTGTTACATGCCTGCACAATCGTTTTGGGAGCTCCTATATAACCGAGCCTCCACCCAGTCATGGCAAACCCTTTAGAAACACCATTGACAGTTATTACATAATCTTTAATAAAATCAAACTGTCCGATACTTTCATGGACACCATTAAAGTTAATATGTTCATAGATTTCGTCGGAAATAACAAATATTTTATGCCTGGCTAAAACATGGGCAATATCTTTGAGTTCATCTCTTGTATAAACAGAACCGGTTGGGTTGCATGGGCTACTGAAAATAAACAGTTTGGTTTTATCGGTAATGGCAGCCTCAATCTGCTCCGGGGTTACTTTATAATCATTTTCCAACGAGGCAGTAATATAAACGCATTTTCCTTCTGCAAATTTTATTAATTCCCTGTATGTCACCCAATAGGGGGTAGGAACAAGTACTTCATCTCCCGGATCGATTAAACTTAACAGAACATTGGTAATGGAATGCTTTGCACCTGATGATACTATAATTTGGTCAGGCGGATAATCGAGATTATTATCTCTTTTAAATTTATTACTAATGGCCTCCCTTAGATCCATAAACCCCGGAACAGGCGGATAAAATGTAAAGTTTTGATCAAGTGCCTGCACCGCTGCCTGCTTTATGAGCTCAGGTGTAGTAAAATCAGGCTGCCCGATACTAAGATTGATAACATCATGTCCTTCTGCCTGAAGTTCTCTACTTAACCTTGTCATGGCAAGGGTTTCTGATTCCGCTAGGTTTTTAACTCTCTTTGATAATGTCTCCATCTGGAATTGAATTTCATGTTATTTGAAAAGAATCACAAATTTAGTAAAATTTCAAAATCCCTGCCATTTTATGAAAACAATTTGATTAGCCATGTAACGAATTTCAAGATATTTCCGTCTCCCGTCTCCCGTCTCCCGTTTCCTGTCTCCTGCCTTCCTGATTCCTGTTTCCCGTTTCCCGTCTCCCTTTTTTTCTTATATCTCCATTTGAACCATTCGGGATCAGAGATGGTTGTGCTGGGTTCTCTCTCACCCCCGGACTGAAGTCCGGGGCTATTCAAATCCCGTTCTTTCCGTCTCCCGTCTTCCCGTTTCCTGATTCCTGTCTCCCGTCTCCTGTTTCCCGCTTCCCGTTTCCTGTTTCCCGTTTCCTGTTTCCCGTTTCCTGTTTCCCGTTTCCTGATTCCCGTCTCCTGTCGCCTGTCTTTCGTTTAACCATTCCACCTCTTTCTAATAAGCGAAATAACATTACTTTTGTCAGCTTAAGCATAATCCGTGATATTATTCTTTGATTATGAGTAAAAAATATGGTTCACTTTTAGGCGGTGCTTTGGCTGTCAGTTTTGCATCAATATTATGGGGATTTGATGGTGTAGTATTGACTCCACGGCTTTATAACCTGGATATCGGCTATGTTGTATTTATGCTTCACCTGATCCCTTTTATCATCATGAGTGTAGCTTTCAAAAGCCAGTTTAGCAAGTTTGCTTATTTTACCAGGAGTGATTTATTAATCTTTTTGCTTATTTCTCTTTCAGGTGGCGTTATTGGCACTTTTGCTATTGTGAAGGCTTTATTTCTGGTTGAATTCCGTGATCTTACCATTGTTGTGTTGCTGCAAAAGCTCCAACCCGTTTTTGCTATCTCCCTGGCTGCAATCATGCTTAAGGAGCGATTAAAAAGAAACTTCCTGGTTTGGGCATCTGTGGCAATTCTCGCCAGCTATTTCTTAACTTTTGGATTTGCCTTTCCAAATTTTAAAACCGAATCGAATATGGTTTATGCAGCAATGTATGCCTTGTTGGCTGCGGCATCTTTCGGGAGTGCTACCGTGTTGGGAAAGAAGATCCTTGAAAAGTATGATTTTAAAACTACAACGTTTTACCGGTATGCTTTTACAACAGTGATCATGCTACTATATGTCGTGATTTCGGGGGAAATAATGCAGTTATTTGAAACTACAACAAATAATTGGATCATTTTTTCTGTTATTGCAGTGACAACCGGCTCTGGAGCAATATTATTATATTATTATGGCTTAAAGAAAGTTAAAGCAATTGTGGCGGCGATTTGTGAGCTCTTTTTTCCGTTTTCTGCGATCTTTTTTGATTACGTGGTTAATGATAACACACTTTCGGTTGTTCAATGGTTGAGTGCCGCAATTCTTATTTTTGCAATTATTAATTTGAACAGAAGAATTAAACTTATGCAAAAATTCCGGGAAGCGCTTAATTAGATATTCTTTCAGATCATTAAGTGCCTCTGGGTGAAGTTATAGAAGTTGTCAGCGTATCCGGCTAAAGGCTACTGCCGGCTGTTTCTTTGAATTTATTATTACACAGAACTAACAACATACTCCCTTGCTTTTTCAATCGCTTTACCGATGCCATCAGTGTTCTTCCCGCCGGCAGTTGCAAAATAGGGTTGACCACCACCACCACCCTGGACCTCTTTAGCAAATTCCCGGATAATATTACCTGCATGAAACTTATATTCATTTAAAAGATTCTCTGATATCATCACTGCAAGACTGGCTTTTCCACCATGCGATGATCCCAGTATAAGGAACAGGTTTTCTACCTTTTGTTTCATTTTGAAAGCCAGCTCTTTAAGTTCTGATGCATCCATGTCAAAAATGGCACCAATAAAATGAATATCTCCGATTTGCTCTACCTTTTGGGTGAGCTCTATGGTTATGTTATCAGCTTTTTCACGAGTCAATTGCTCAATCTTTTTCTGCATCAGGCTGTTTTGATCAAGCAGTGACTGAACGGCTTTAACGAGATCGTTCGTGCTTTTTAATTCGGTTTTTAGTTGTTGAATAATATTGAGTTGAGCGTTAATAAAATTTTCGGCAGTAATCGCCGTAAAGGCCTCTATTCTTCTTATGCCGGAAGCAATGGCTCCCTCTGAAGTAATCTTAAAAAAACCGATCTGTCCGGTTGCATGAACATGCGTGCCCGCACATAACTCAATGGAATCAGCAAAACGTATCACCCTAACATGTTCTCCATATTTTTCGCCAAAAAAAGCTATGGCACCCATGTCCAATGCTTCTTTCATGGGAATAGACCTTTTTTCATCCAATACAATATCATCTCTTATCCGGGCATTAACAAGAGCCTCAATTTTTGCCAGTTCACCTTTTTCAACCTTTTGAAAATGATTGAAATCAAATCGAAGATGATCAGGTCCGACAAAAGACCCTTTTTGTTCAACATGAGTTCCCAGGACTTCCCTGAGGGCATGATGTAGCAGGTGAGTAGCTGAGTGGTTACAGGCTGTTTGTATACGCGCTTGTGAATCAACAACTGCCCGATATTGGCCGGTGAGATGAGCAGGCAATTTTGAGGCAAAATGGATGATCAGGTTGTTTTCTTTTTTTGTATCTTTAATAGGTATCTTTTCACCATTTCTTTCAATGGTTCCTTTGTCTCCAATCTGGCCTCCACTTTCAGCATAAAATGGTGTTTGATCGAAAACAAGTTGAAACCATTCTTTTCCTTTTATTTTAACTTTTCGGTATTGGGAAATGCGTATGGTTGTTTCCAGTGTGTCGTAACCAAGAAACGGTTCACTTCCTTCATTAAAAAGTACTGTCCAATCATCCGTATCCATTGTTGTAGCCTGCCTCGATCGTTCTTTTTGTTCTTCAAGCCTTTTGGTGAAGCCCTCCATGTCAACACCCCATCCTCTTTCTTTTGCCATTAATTGAGTTAGGTCGACAGGAAAACCATAAGTATCAAAAAGTTCAAAAGCAAAAAATCCCTCAATAATGTTAATGTTTGGATGGTTATGAATATATTGTTCGAACCTTTTGATACCGAGTGAGAGTGTTCGTAAGAAGGAAAATTCTTCTTCGGAGATTACCCTCTGAACCAGATCTTGCTGACTTGCCAATTCAGGGAAAATAGCTTTCATTTGATCAACCAGCACAGGTACCAACTTATTGATAAAAGGTTCTTTTTGGTTGAGGTAAGTAAAGCCATATCTTACAGCTCTCCGTAAAATTCGCCTGATCACATATCCTGCTCCTATATTGGAAGGCAACTGACCATCAGCAATAGCAAAAGAAATTGCCCGAAGATGATCTGCAATTACACGCATGGCAATATCTACCTGCTCTGAAGACCCGTAAGTAAAGCCGGTTATTTTTGACAATTCTTTTATAATTGGCTGGAAGATATCGGTGTCATAGTTTGATTGTTTTCCTTGTAAAACCATTGATAATCGTTCGAATCCCATGCCCGTATCGACATGTCTTTCAGGAAGTTGTATGAGTTCTCCTGTTGCCTTTCGGTTAAACTCGATGAAAACCAGGTTCCAGATTTCAATCACTTCCGGGTGATTTTTATTAACAAGATCCCGGCCTTTAATTCTTTTCTTTTCTTCTTCATCCCGGATATCTATATGTATCTCAGAGCATGGCCCACAGGGTCCTGTTACTCCCATTTCCCAGAAATTATCTTTTTTTGAGCCAAAAAGAATATGATTTTCCGGTACAATAGCTTTCCATTGTTCGTAAGTCTCAATGTCTTCCGGGAGGTCATCATTTTTATCTCCGCCAAAAACAGTAACAAATAAATTTTCTTCAGGGATTTTGTAAACCTCGGTTAGAAGTTCCCATGCCCAGGCAATTGTTTCTTTTTTAAAATAATCCCCAAACGACCAGTTACCAAGCATCTCAAACATCGTATGGTGGTACGTGTCCATGCCTACTTCTTCCAGGTCATTATGTTTTCCTGAAACGCGAAGGCATTTTTGCGTATTGGCTATCCTGTTATACTTTGAATCGGTATTGCCTAAGAAAATGTCTTTAAACTGGTTCATCCCGGCATTGGTAAACATTAAAGTAGGATCATCTCTCACGACCATTGACGATGATGGGGTGATATGATGTTTTTTTTTCTTGAAATATTCCAGAAATATTTTTCTTACCCGCGATGAATCCATAAATACCTAATTTTATCATTCTGTATAAAAGAATTGCAAATTTACTTTATTTAATTAATTTTGCAGTTGACCTGGGGTAATTTATTCTTTATCCTTAATATCTTCGCCTGATGGCAAAATCAAAATACCACTTTGATACCGAGTCATTTAAAGTTGAAAAGGTTCGGATAACATTCATAGACCGGCTAAAACGATTTCTCTATATTTCATTCGCCGGGATGATCTTTGCTGTTGTAATAATTATTATTGCCAATAATTTCTTTGACTCACCAAAGGAGAGGATGCTTAAGAGGGAGATTGCCCAGTATAAATTGCAACATGAAATAATAAATGCCCGAATTGATCTGATCGGCACGGTTTTAAAAGACCTTGAAGAAAGAGATGATAATATTTACCGGGTAATATTAGAAGCTGAACCTATTTCTTCATCAAAGCGACAAGCAGGATTTGGCGGTGCTGACCGTTATGCTGCTCTGGAAGGTTATAAAAACTCGGAATTGATTATTGAGGCAACAGCAAAGCTGGATCAGATAGCTAATAAGATGTATATACAGTCCAAATCATTTGACGAAGTTTTTGATCTGGCAAAAAATAAAGAGGAAATGTTAAGGCATATACCTGCTATTCAGCCTGTTAAAAACGTGGACCTTAAAAGGATCTCATCTTATTTTGGGTACAGGACCGATCCTTTCTACAAGGTAAAGAAATTCCATGCAGGGTTAGATTTTTCTGCCCCTACAGGAACTGAAATTTTCACCACAGGTGATGGTAAGGTTATTAGTACAAAAAAATCCCGTCGGGGATATGGCAATACGATACTTATTGATCATGGATTCAACTATGTAACAAAATACTCTCATCTTGCTTCATTCAATGTCAAAAGAGGACAACAGGTAAAAAGAGGGCAGGTGATAGGTACTGTTGGAAACACAGGTAAATCCACAGCACCGCATTTGCATTATGAAGTTCAAAAAAATGGCAGGGCGGTTAACCCGATCTACTATTTTTTTAATGACCTGACTCCTGAACAATTTGAGGAGATCATTGAGCTTTCCACACGGCCTACTCAATCAATGGATTAAATTATTTTTATATGCCTGTCACTAATAGAAAGATTGAGAAAATATTTTATCCAATAGGTGAAGTAGCTAAAATGTTTAATGTGAACACCTCTTTGATTCGGTTTTGGGAAAAGGAGTTCGATATCATTAAACCCAGAAAGAATAAAAAAGGGAATCGTTTATTCACAAAGTCTGATATTGATAATTTCCGGGTTATCTTCCATCTCGTTAAAGAACGAGGCTATACACTGGAAGGAGCCAAGAAGAAATTAAGGGAAAACAAGGATGATACCCTTCAAACGGTCGAGATAGTCAAATCGTTAAATAAAATCAAAGATTTTTTGCTGGACATTAAAGAGGAATTATAACCGGCTGAAATCTCTCATTTCTCATTTATTATTTGTTATTGGTTATTCCTCATTTTCATTCTTCATTTCTAATTTCGTAACTAATCAGTCTGCCGAAAGGCAATAAATGATAGGGTTTGTGGAAAAAATTTTTTATTCTTTGTGCAACTTTGTGGCTTCTCCGTGGCTCTCTGTGTAATAGCTATGTCACAGAGTAACACAAAGAAGACACTGAGTTTCACAGAGAAGGATTATAATTAATTCCATATTTTTTATCTGATTAATTACCTCATTCCAAATTAATGCTCCCGTGGCGAATGAGTACTTGAAGTGCCTGTAGTACTTAAAGTTATAAGAATGGATAATACAGCATAGCAATAAATTGAAACCGAAATATTGCCCGGTTTATATGTAGCTTAACCAAATTTATTTGTATCTTTAAAAAAAATAAAATGAAAAAGAATAAAATCATCTTAATTTATTTCATGCTATTAATTACCGGGTTAAGCATCAATCTAATAAATATGAATGAATATGAGAAATTCTAAGAAAAACAAATTCGGCAATAAATACAAAAAACTTATTTTTTTTCTTATTATCATATTAGTTAATCAGCTACAGGCACAGGACTTTGAATTTATTGCACAACACGAAGGGCAATCATCTGCAATC
>JAGLWB010000032.1 GCA_023133655.1 Bacteroidales bacterium | reverse complement strand
TTTTTCAACACCGCCACTTTCATCAAACCACTTTTCCTCACCTTCTTTAAGGTTGTTTCTGTAAATCGTTTCTCTTTTAAGTTTCCCGTCGGGATAATATCCCCGTTGAATTCCGTTTCCCTGATTAAATTTTGCATCACCTACTACATTGCCAGACTCATCATAATATTCCCATTTACCGTCATATAATCCCCTGGAAAAATTCCCTTCAATCTTGAATCGACCATTTGGATAAAAATAAACATACCTACCATGCAATGTATCATTCAAATAAGTTTCAACTGTTAGTTTATTACCCTGTGAATCCCAGGTAGTTGAAATTCCATTTAGCAGATTGTGGAGATAATTTTCTTCTGACATCTTAACCCCATTATAATTCCATCGTATTGAATGTCCATGAATTAAACCATTTTCATAAGTCACCTCTTGCTGCTTATTGCCGTTCTGGTACCACCAGGTGGCTATGCCATGAGCCTCTCCCCTTTTATAACTTATTTCAGATTTTTTATTTTTTTCATCTTCATCCCAGTATCTTATAACAGTCCTGATACAACCACTAAAAATAAATAGCAAAACCAGGAAAAACAAAACAGTGTGATTACTTCCCCTACTCATAGAATGCTATTTTAATATCATCAATATAAAAATCAAGAAGCTGGTTATTCCAGACATATATTTTTAACATGTTTGATGTAGACTGAACCTCAGGTACCTCATATTGAAAAAAGACGTGATTCCAAACACCGGGATCCATATAATAATCCAGGTTAGTGCCAGCCCAGCAACAATTTTCGCCATCCGGGGTATCGATAGAAATGACAAGGGGGGTTTTGAACATCGCTCCGGGAGTATAGGCCATCAAGCTAACTTTTATTAGTCGAAATGGTTTGTCACTGATGTCTAAGATCCTGGAAGAATAAGCCGGACCATATAATACAGTACTGTCAAACCTATAGCTAAATTGGCCATTAAATACTACTTCATTGTCAAGATGCGACTCATCAGCATTCCATAACCCAGGATTTTCAAAGCCGTTAGCCTCAACCCGGATCGGTTGTTGCTCAGGATAAATCGCCCCGTAATCATTTTTTGAATAGAGAGTGACTGCCGAAAGACCGTCATAATCAATTTTCTTAGCAATAAAAGGAAAGTTAACCCTGATAAGATCGCCAATAACAGGAGGTGATGGCTTAGTCCATGCATACAAAAAATAATCAGTAGAAGCAGCTTCAACAATGTGTTTTAAATCCAACAGATCCATTCCTCCTTTATTCTCGTATTGTTCAAACTGAACGGCTGCACTGTTTCGATTAAGGTAATATTGAATATACCAGGGATGGTTAACATTTATGGCTTTGGTGATATTTTCTGATCCGTATGCCTCATCCCATGCTGAAATCTGAAAAGCAATATCCTTAAACTCCCCAAAGTGTTGTTTTCTGTAGTAATTGTCATCTAAAAGAAACGAATATAACCCAATCATTGCCAGCATAATGAAAGCAATTAGTTTGTTTTTATCAAACGGTTCTTTCATAAAAGAAAACAAGAAAAAAATCAAGAAGGGAAAACTAAAAATCAATACTGAATGTTGCAATACCGGATTCACTTCTTTTGAATAAAAATAACCAACAAGAAATGGAAATAAAAACCAAATGATACTGATTATTTGGAATCTGTTCAACCGGAACTTACGAACAGGGAGAATTATTGAGAAAACAAAAATTGCCAATACAAAAAGAAGGAGTAAATACGATTCATTAAAAATATAAAAAATATGCTCAGTCAGCCAATACAACCCGGGCTTCCCAAGCCACTCCCCAACACCACCAATCTGAAGGTGATTAATCGTTATCGAAACATGCGGAATAAACAAGACAATGCTTGCCAATCCGCATAGAAGGTAATGCTTAACATTTGCTTTATTCAAAAAGAAAAGGCCGGTGGCACCAACCAGGCCGGCAAAAAGAAAACTAAAATAATGATTATACATGCATGCAGCAGTGCTCAATGTATAACCTAATAGCAAAATTATTTTTCGAGGTTTCTTCGCATTTTTCAGATCGAAAAGAATGCGAGTCCAGAAAAAAACCATCAGCATCGAAAAAAACAAACCGGAAGCATAAGGCCTTGCAATTTGACTATACAGGATTGGTAATTCAAGGAAGGCTATTGTTAAGGCAACAAATAACCCTGTTACCTTGTTAAACCAACGAGATGACACAATATAGGCGACCCAAACAGTCAAAATACCGGCAAAAACAAATGGTAAGCGAACAACAGCTTCGGAATTTCCAAATAACCTGGTCCAATAATAAAGGAATACCTGCATGCCTCCCGGGTGCCCGTCAACATAAAAACCTTTATTGACCAAGTCAGAAAAGCTGTTGAAGCGTACCCTGAGAAGCGCGCTTAACTCATCGTTCGAGTATGAAAAGCCAGCATAATCCCAAAACCGCAATACCCCAGCAAGAATAATGACCAGGCCAAACAAAAAAGAATACTTATGTTTAAAAACAAAGGATTCCATGGTAAAACTTTCAAAAAATCAATTAGCCAAACAACATTTTTCTATTTCTTAGCCGCCCTTAACCGTTGATTTACAGCCTCAAATAAAATAACCCCCGTAGCCACCGAAACATTCAATGAAGCCGTATGACCGGCTAATGGGATCATAACCTTGTGATCGGCCATCTTCAGAAGTTCAGAAGAAATACCATCTTCCTCCGAGCCCATGATAAAAGCAGTTGGGATTGTGTAATCGAGGTTATCATATGTGGCGTCGGTCTTCTCAGTGCAGGCAACAATCTGGATCCCACTTTCTTTTGCAAAATTAATGGTTTTTTTGAGGTTCTCTGAACGGTGAACCGGAATCAGATGAAGTGCACCGGCTGATGTCTTAATTGCATCGGCATTAATCGTGGCTGATCCTTTTACAGGTATTAAAATGGCATGAACTCCGGCACACTCAGCAGTACGTGCTATAGCACCAAAATTTCGAACATCCGTTATCTTGTCGAGAATAAGCAATAGAGGCACTTTCCCATCATCATAAAGGGAAGGGACAAGTTCATCAATAGGCTCGTAAGAAATAACCGAAAGAAGGCCCAATGCACCCTGATGGTTTTTACGTGTAAGCCGGTTCATCTTTTCCAAAGGAACATATTGAACGGGAGTATTGGCTTTATGAGCAAGAGATTGCAGCTCACCTGCCAGGTTTCCCTTTAATCCCTTTTGTAAAAATAATTTTTCCACTTCCTTCCCCGCTAAAAATGCTTCAATTAGCGGCCGGAGGCCATAAATCATGTTTTTTTCGCTTATACTTTTTGTCATTGCAAATACAATATTTAAATATTAATAATTCTTATCTACGCCAGTTATTCACTGCCATATACCAAGACTCTTTATACGTTGGAGATTTTGTTAACAGGTAGTCATTGCTTGTGAATGGATTTTCAACTTTTAAAAAATCGAAAGTGATTGACATAATATTACCTTCTTCTCCGTAAATCCATCGTTCGAGGTTATCATTCTTATAAACAACATTAGGTTTACCATAAATAATGTAAATAATTCCTCTGTCGGTTTTCCAACCGTAAAGGTATGACGTGAAATACCTGTTAGCGTCCTGAACCCGGAGGTAATATCGTTGTATCATCTTTCTGGCCCTTTCAACATGACCGGCATTATTTAACCAAAACTCTTCAACTGCAGTTTTTGGATTTTCGTTTGATCTCAAATCATCATATTCTTTTCTGGATGTAAGGTACTGGAGCGGTTCTAACATTTGGCCTGGAGTTATTACCTCAGGAAATCCTTTCAGAAATTTAAACATTGTAACACCTTCCCTAACCGAGGTATCGATCTGAAAATGATAAAATCCTTTTTCTTTCAAACGCAAAACAGGTGTTTGACCATTTACAAGTTTCACATCAAACATACTGTCAGCTTTATAATCAAATGACATTCTCTTATCTATAATGAATGGAGGAACGGCGATAGGGAAATCCCTGTTATAATAACGTACGAATAAATTCGTCGACAACGAATCTTTATACATAAGCCGAAAGTCATTACTAACACCTGGAAACTCATCAAAAATCACCCTACCAAATTCATTAAGGATTAAAAAATTCTGGCGTGAATAGTCTGATTGTTTTGATAATTCCAGATAAGTTGTGTAGGTATTATCAGCGTTCAGGTCAGTAAGTGCAAGGTTTAAAACAAATTCTCCCGGATAAGCCGTTCTTACTTCAAAGCTTGAGGAGAAAGGCATGCTGGAGCCAAAAAAAAGTGCGTCATTGTAAACCATTGAACCACTATCGATAAGGGTATGCGTCGTAAAACCCTGATAAAGCTGGTAGCTAATCTTAAATTTTGCCTGATAATCAGCATTGGGTTCAGGCTCTTCATACAAAAGGCCAGACAGTTCAAGCTTGAAATAAACCCGTGAAACATCCTCTGATGTATGAAATGGAACAAACCTTACATCAGCGAAATTGGATTCACCCTGATAAAGATAACTCAGGTTACTAACCCCTAACTTATTGATACTCACACATGCGGATATCATCATAATGCTAAGAAAAAAGACAATTAGCTTTCTCATTCTTCTACAGCATTTACTTCATTTCCCTCGGGCTTATATTTATCAGGTAAGATTTTGGATGTTTTAGCTCCTAACTCCCTAAGTTTTTCGGCACGGCTTATCAAATCTCCTTTACCGGATGTAATTTTTTTATGAACCTCACCATAGGTTTTGGAAACAGTATTTATTTGATTGCCCAGCTTCTCAATATCGTTCACAAATGATATAAATTTATCATAAAGATTTCCTCCTTGCCTGGCAATTTCCAATGCATTCTGGGTTTGTTTTTCCTGTCTCCAAATCGACTCGACTGTTTTCAAAGTAGCTAAAAGAGTAGATGGGCTGACAATAACAATTTTTCGTTCCCATGCGAAATTAAACAAGTCAATGTCAGTAGAAACAGCTGCACCAAAAGCCGATTCAATAGGCATAAACAGTAATACAAAATCAGGTGTGTCAAATTCCTCTGTAAGCTGATAATTCTTTTCGCTTAGCAATTTAATATGCGTTTTAATTGAAGCTACATGCTTTTTCAAATACAGGTCCTTCTCTTCCTGGGTTTCAGCATTAATAAACGCTTCATAATCTTTAAGCGATACTTTTGAATCAATTATCAGATGTTTCTTTTCTGGCAGGTGTATCACCACATCCGGTCGAAGCAAGTCACCATCTTCACTTCTAACCGACATTTCTCTCACGTACTCCACTCCTTTTGTTAATCCTGAGCGTTCAAGAACCCTTTCCAACACGATCTCGCCCCAATTTCCCTGCTTCTTCACATCTGATTTAAGTGCATTTGTAAGATTTGTAGCATCTTCACTGATCTTAATATTTAATTCCTGTAGATTTTTTAATTCGGTTCTCAGGCTTGTTCGGTCGGCCAGGCTTTTCTCATAAGTCTCAGTGACTTTTTTTTCAAAAGAGCTTATTTTTTCTTTTAAAGGGTCTAATATCAGGGTTAAATTGTTTCTGTTTTGTTCAGTGAATTTTCTTGATTTGTCATCAAGAATTTTGTTTGCCAGATTTTCAAATTCATCTTTAAGTCTCTTATTGATATTCTCCAGTTCCGTTTTATGGTCCCTGATTTTCTCCTGAAAGTTTTTAATTTCCACCTCTTTTCCAGCCAGCTCATTGGATAAATCCCCGGCAGTTTGTCGTTCTGTTCCCAGCTCATCTTTATATTTATCATTTTCAGATGAAAAAAACTGTATCTTTTCCTTTAAAACAGAGCTTTCTGTTTCGCTTTTATTAAGCCTTTCCTGAAAATCAATTTTTTGCTTTTGCACGATACTTCGAACAGACAGCCAAACAATAAAAGCCCCTAACGCAAGTCCGGCAAGAAGATAGATATATTCCATGATTATTTTTTTGTAAAAATATTAAATTTATCCGAGACTTATCATGATATATTAACAATATGCACCGCCGTGTTTTTACTGCATTGTGATTGCACAAAAAAAAAGCTTGTGTTACCACAAGCTTCGAGTTCTTTTTTAATATTGTAACGACAGTCGGGTATTAGGGAAAGATAAAACCCGGATAAGACCCAACAACTGCATGAGGGATCTGAGCGTTATACTTTATATTGATGGCATCAATAATTTTGTTTGCTATAACAGCATTACCTCTTTCGCTAAATTGAATTCCATCGAGTGAATAAAGCCCGCCGGTAACAAAGCCTGTATTGAATTTTATTCCATCATACACTAATCCGGCTTCAGCCGACTGGATAAACGAGTACATATCGACCAGTGCCAGGTCATAGGTTTGGGCAAGGCCGGAAATAACTACATTATAACTATCAATAGCATCTTGAATTTCATTGAGCTGTGCTTCTTTCAGGATGTACAA
>JAGLWB010000319.1 GCA_023133655.1 Bacteroidales bacterium | reverse complement strand
CCGGCGGCAACAAAGCCCCCAAAGGTACCTATGTCTGCCGGCTAATGGTGGATGGAGAGGTTAGCTCGAAGGTGAAGATGGTGAAGATGCGATGAAACTTTTTTTGGTTTCCGAATGTAATAGTTGCAAGGGATGAGAAGCACCGGAAACTGTCAGGTGTAACACCTGACAGGCAACGAAAGTTCAAGGTTCAAAGTTTAAAGTTCAATCTACCTGCTACCGCCTACCGGCTACTGTCAACCGTCAACTGTCAACTGTCAACCGTTTTCTATATTCTATAAAAAGTATTAAATTTGCATTCCAAATCAGGCCGGAGACTTAACTATGAAAAAATTAGCTGTTGTAGCATTAGGAGGTAATGCGCTTATTGGGCCCGGACAAAAGGGTACTATAGACGATCAGGAAGGGAACGCATATAAAACATGTGAGAACCTGCTTACCCTGCTGAACAGGAACTATAATATCGTAATAACCCATGGAAATGGACCTCAGGTTGGCAATATCATGCTTGCCAATACAGCAGGGAACAAGCTGTATAGCTTACCGGATATGCCACTTGATATCAGTGTAGCCTATTCTCAGGGATTTATTGGCTATGTGATTGAACAGCAATTGCGTAATGTTCTGATGGTTAATGATATGGATAGGGATATTATTTCTATCATTACTCAGGTGTTGGTCAATAAGGATGATCCTGCTTTTAAGAACCCAACCAAACCTATCGGTCCTTATTATACCAGGGATGAGGCGGAAAAGATCACATCAGAAACAGGAGCTCAGTTTGCCAAGGACCCACAGGGGAGGGGATGGAGAAAGGTGGTAGCTTCGCCAAAGCCACTTGTTATTTCTAACAAAAAATCAATTGAACGACTTGCCCGTGATGGTCAAATCGTTATTGCTGTTGGTGGAGGTGGTATCCCTGCATATTTTAAAGAAGAAAATAAATTGCAGGGTATTGATGCTGTTATTGATAAAGACCTTGCTTCTGCTCTTCTGGCTGTTCAGATCAATGCTGATAAATTATTTATTTTGACCGATATAACAAAGGTTTGTTTGAATTTTAATACACCAAAGGAAAAACCTTTAGATAGAATTACTCTTGCTGATGCAAAACGATACCTGAAAGAAGGGCATTTCACTGAAGGAAGCATGGCTCCTAAGATCAGGGCTGCTATCCATTTTGTTGAGAACAGTGGAAAAGATACTATTATAACTAAAACTGACCTTTTGGGTGTTGATGACGGAGGTACAAGAATCGTATTTATTTAATAAATGTAAAACTGAAAAGAATCATGGCATTTAATTTAAGAAACCGGAGTTTCCTGAAACTGTTAGACTTTACACCAAAAGAAATCAACTATTTATTGGATCTTTCCATCGATCTTAAAAAGGCTAAGTATGCCAACACAGAACAGCCTGCATTATCGCGCAAGAATATTGCGTTAATTTTTGAAAAGGCATCAACCCGGACCCGTTGCGCTTTTGAAGTGGCTGCATACGACCAGGGCGCTCATGTAACATATCTTGGACCATCAGGTTCACAAATTGGTTATAAAGAGACTATGAAAGACACAGCTCGTGTGCTTGGAAGGTTTTATGATGGTATTGAGTACAGAGGGTTTGGCCAGGAAGTGGTAGAGGAGCTTGGCCGGTACGCCGGGGTTCCTGTTTGGAATGGCCTTACCAATGAATTTCACCCCACACAGGTTTTGGCTGATATGATGACAATGATGGAGCATTCAGATAAACCGTTGCGCCAGATCTCTTTTGCTTACCTGGGTGATGCGAGGAACAATATGGGAAATTCTTTGATGGTGGCAGCAGCAAAGATGGGAATGGATTTCAGGGCAGCAGCCCCCCGTTCAGGGCAACCTGATGAAAAACTGGTTGCCGAATGTCTTGAAATTGCTAAGACAACAGGCGCTAAGTTGCTTGTTACAGAAAGTGTAGCGGATGCCGTTAGAGGTGTGGATTTTATCCATACGGATGTCTGGGTCTCTATGGGTGAGCCTGATGAGGTTTGGGAACAACGTATCAGAGAACTAAAGCCTTATCAGGTTAATAAGAAAGCCATGGAAATGTCGGGCAATCCGGATGTAAAATTTATGCATTGTTTACCTGCATTTCACAACAGAGATACCAAAGTAGGAGAGGAGATTTATCAGAAGTTTGGAATTGATGGTTTGGAAGTTACTGAAGAAGTTTTTGAGTCAGAGGCTTCTGTGGTATTTGACCAGGCTGAAAACAGGTTGCATACCATTAAGGCGGTAATGGTTGCTACGTTGGGTAATATCTAATCTTAATTCCGGGTTTAGAATCTTTGTTCTTTAATTCTGGCTTTTTTACCTCTCAACCCTCTAAGATAAAAGATTCGTGCTCTTCTTACAGCACCTCTTTTATTTACAATAATTTTTTCAATAAAAGGGGATGAAATAGGAAATATTCGTTCCACACCAACATTACTGGATATTTTTCGAATTGTGAATGTTTCTGTAGGCCCGCCACCCACTCTTTGCAATACTACTCCCTGAAAATTTTGCAGGCGTTCTTTACTTCCTTCTCTGATCTTATATTGTACCGTGATAGTATCCCCTGCCTTAAATTGAGGGAGATCCTTTATTTCGATCTGATCTTCTACATATTGTAATAATTCTTGCTTGCCCATCCTAAAAGCTATTTAATGTTCGGTTTTTTTGTAAAATGAGTGCAAATATACACCTTTATTTTTAAATTAAACAAGTTTTATTTGTGATTAATATCTATGGGCCTAATTTATGATATTTCGTAATCCGATTTTACCCCAAACCGTTAACACTTTGTTTTATTCTTCCAAAAGATCAGGCCTTCTCTCCAGGGTTCTTTCCATTGCTTTCTCATGCCTCCATTTATTAATCTTTTTTTCATCGCCGGATAAAAGAATTTCAGGAACTTTTAATCCTTTATACTCATAAGGGCGGGTATACACCGGTGGCGCTAACAGGTTATCCTGGTAGGAGTCGGAAAGGGCGGATGTTTCATCACCCAATACCCCTGGGATGAGTCTAATAATGGAGTCACATAAAACAGCTGCAGCTATTTCCCCTCCGGACAGAACATAGTTTCCAATGGATATTTCTTTGGTAATCAGGTTTTCACGAATCCGTTCATCAATTCCTTTATAATGTCCGCATAAAATCATCAGATTACCAGACATTGAATAATGGTTAGCCATTTTCTGGGTAAGTTGGGCACCATCGGGTGTCAGAAATATTATTTCATCATAATCTCTTTCTTTACTGAGCGAAGTTATACAATTATCGATCGGTTCGATCATCATCACCATCCCTGCACCTCCCCCAAAAGCATAATCGTCAACATTTTTATGTTTTTTGCTGGAGTAATCCCGTATGTTCGAAAGATGAATTTCTACCAGATTTTTTTTTATTGCCCGTTTAATGATCGAATGATCAAATGGACCAGTGAACATTTCCGGAAATATTGTAAGAATGTCGACTCGCATAGGTTGTATGGATAAAAGATAAATGATAAATGATATCAGATAAATGATAGATAAAAGAATGAAGAACAAAGATAGAGGAAAAAGCGAAAAACGAAAAGAGAAAAGAGAAAAGAGAAAGAAGATATGATATTTGCATGCTCAGGTTATAAAGGGTGCTGTTTTGGCAGGCATGAAACTTTCACTGGTTGATGGAGATAAAATATATGGATGAGGAATGAAAAGTAACTAATTCAACAAATAAACAAAACTTAGAAAAGATTGTTATAATTTTGTTAATGATAATAGATTTAATCCTAAAACGAAAAAGAATGACAAAAGTATTACTAATTGCGGTTTCGATTTTGGTGAGTTCTTCCCTTTTCTCTCAGGAACCATCCTCTATTTATATTATTAAGTTTAATGATAAATCGAACTCTAACTATTCGATTGATCAACCCGGTTTTTTTCTTTCAGAGAGAGCGGTAGAGCGAAGACAGAAATTTGGGATACCTATAAAAGAAAGTGACTTGCCCATATCCCCCGGTTATCTTAGGCTGATAATAGATCAAGGATCACAACTCATTGTTAAGAGTAAATGGCTAAATCTTGTGATTGTTAACAATGATAATCCGGATAAAATAGAATCTATTTCAAAGTTATCTTTTGTTAAAGAAGTGATCAGAGCCGATTATCTTTTTAAAAAACAGCCTGAATATCCCAATAATGATCTAAGTCAAAGCAAGCCTTTCTTTAGAAATGAGACTTTTTCTAACCAACCATTATTTCCTCATGTGTTAAA
This sequence comes from Bacteroidales bacterium, assembly GCA_023133655.1. Lineage (GTDB taxonomy): Bacteria > Bacteroidota > Bacteroidia > Bacteroidales > JAGONC01 > JAGLWB01. Next base: position 6,868 of record JAGLWB010000319.1, on the reverse strand, counting down.
ATCTTCTGATGCAATAATGGAATTTGATTATGGAGCATCTTTTAATCAGATTGATATGCTTAATGGGATTCCTTTGCATAATGAAGGATTTACTGGCGAAGGAATGGTTATTGCCGTATTGGATGCGGGATTCCGGAGGGTTGACCAGATGGAAGTCTTCGATACTTTATGGGCAAATGATAGGATATTAGGTACACGGGATTATGTGGAACCGGGTAATAATGTTTTTAATGATACCATCCACAATCATGGCATGAAGGTACTCTCAACAATGGGTGGTAACCTTCCCGGGCAGCTTGTTGGGACAGCACCCCATGCTGATTACTACCTGATTAGAACAGAGGATGCAACGGCGGAATATTTGATGGAAGAATATTTTTGGGTTCAGGGAGCTGAATATGCTGACAGTCTTGGGGCTGATCTAATTAATTCATCGCTAGGGTATACAGAATTTGATGACCCTCTGGAAAATCACACCTATGAAGATATGGACGGAAATACAACTCCTATTACGATTGGGGCAGACCTGGCGGCTGAAAAAGGCATTCTTGTGTGTAATAGTGCTGGCAACTCTGCCGGTAACCCCTGGCTTTATATTGGTGCACCAGCTGATGGGGACAGCGTTTTTACCATTGGTGCTGTTGATTCATCAGGTAATTGGGCTGGATTTAGTTCTATTGGCCCCACATTCGATGGCAGATTGAAACCAAATGTTGTGGCCCAAGGTAAGTTGGCTGTAATTGCTAATCCTTCCGGTGGTATTTCCTTAGGTAGTGGCACTTCATTCTCATCACCAATTATTGCAGGAATGACAGCTTGTTTATGGCAAGCTAATCCTGATTTTAATAACATGAAGATCATGCAGGCTATTCAACAAAGCGCCAGTCAATATAATAATCCTGATGATTATATGGGATATGGGATACCAAATTACGAAGCGGCAAATAATATTCTTGGAATAAATGAAGTTACCTTGATAGAGAATCAAATGGTTGTTCGTGTATCACCAAATCCGTTTAAAGAAAGTTTGTTCTTGTCCATTGACCTGATACAGTCATCAATGATTAATATCTCTTTATCTGAAATAACCGGTAAGATGGTCTATAACAGAGAGGTTAAAGGTAGGCCAGGAAGAAATGAATTAGTAATGAAAGATATTCAGAAATTGACAAATGGAATCTATATTCTACAGTTAAGATCCAGTCATCAGGTAAAATCAATAAAAGTTGTAAAGCATTAAAAAATAAAGGTAGAGGGGTTAGCCTCTACCTTATTACTTGCCTTCAGGGAAAGACAAGATAGGAAAGGGTAAAAATCTTCAGGGTCTTAGTGGTTATTTGTCATTATCTGTATCGTTCTGCCCGGTATCAAAGAGGTTAAAGAAGTCCAGATCAAAAGAATCTCTTGTAAGTGTCTGTCCATCAGGGTATTTATCCAATGCTGAATCTTGCATTTTCTCCGCTTTATTTTCAATAATACCTGTAATTTTTATTTCTGTTCTTCTGTTTTCCTGATGTAGTTCAGCAGAACATTTAACGCCATCCTTACAATGGTTCACCAGTAATGATTCGCCATACCCTTTAGCTGTTATCCGGGTATTATTTATTCCATTGAACACAATATAATCAACAGCCGATCGGGCCCTTTTCTCTGAAAGTCTCTGGTTATATGTAAAAGATCCTCTGGCATCAGTGTGTGAACCTAATTCAATTATGATTTCAGGATGCTCATTTAGGAAACGAATGACTTTATCCAGTTCGAAAGCAGCATCAGGCCGAATATCCCATTTATCATAATCATAATAAATGTTTTCAATTCTGAAAACCTGATTAATTTGGAACTTGCTCAGTAGAATGTCATGCAATCCTACATCAACTGTATCGACAATGCGAGTATTCAGTGTATCGGAATTATAGCTTTTTCCCATCCCTTTAATAGTAAAAGGTGTACCAATTTTAACACGAGTCATGTATTCTCCATTTGCATTGGTTTTAATGATTTTTACCGAATCTGAATTTTTGTTCCACAAAAACACGGTCGCAAAGGGGAGAGGGGCCATTGTTATAGCATCCTTAACCACACCTCTGATATTTATTGAAGTAGGCGGTACATATACAATAACTGGTTTTAGCTTAGGAGTACGTTTGAAACAATAGATATCATCACCACCTTTTCCACCGTTTCTGTTTGAGCTAAAATAGCCCCATGACAATGAGTTATTGTAAATAATCCCAAAATCATCATAAGTTGAATTAATCGGTGCCATGATATTTTGTGGAGCCTGCCATTTTCCAAAACGTTTTACGGATTTAAAGATATCCAATCCACCATATCCGGCATGGCCATCAGAAGCAAAGAGGAGTAAAGTATCGTTAAAAATGTATGGAAACATTTCGTCGCCTTTGGTGTTGATAATATTACCAAGGTTCTGTGGTTCTGTCCATTTCCGATTGACATAATAACTGATATAAATGTCTTTTCCTCCCATACCACCTGGCATATCAGAAACAAAATAAAGAATAGAATCATGTAATAGTGATGGATGGCCAATGGAATATTCGTCATTATTAAAAATAAATTGTTTGGCTCCTCTCCATTTATTATGCCTCATTTCTGAGATATAGATCTTCAATGTACTGGTATAATAACCAGATGAGTCGCGGGTACCTTTTTCCGGATAAGATCTGGTAAAATAGATAACATTTTCTTTATCATTAAATGAAGCAATACCATCATGATAGGTTTTGTCTAACTTTTCTGATAGTAATATGGGGCTGTCAAAAGCAGAAATATTCTGGTATTTATTATTATTCCCAGCATAGAATAAATCAAGATAATATGCCCCTGTCCAGCCGAATTTTTTTTCTCCGGATTTTCCTTCCGACCACCGGTCTGATGAATACACCAGGCCATTTTTGTAAAATACCGGAGCGAAGTCAGAGAATTCTGAATTAAGGATATTTACATTTTCAATCAGGACATCATCATCTGGCTCATAGTCGACAATTTCATCGATAAATGCTACGTATCTTTCTCCTCTGTCATCATCTGGTACAAGGCTATCGAATGTTAAGAACCATTTTTTTGCTTCATCGAATTTCTCATTACTTTGTAGTATAGATGCATAATGCAAATAATTTATTGCTTCAAGGCTATCTATGGAAATTGCTTTGGCATACCATTTTTCTGCCTCCGCAAAATCCCTGGTAACACCATAGCAATAAGCTAACTTAGTGATAGCTTCATTTACCCCTTTTTTCCCATCTTCTATTACTTTTAAGTATAAAGGGATGGCATATGCATATTCAAATCTATCATAGTACCTGTTTGCCTTTTGTAACTGAGCAAATAAGGAACTTGTAATCAGTAATATACCAAATAATGAAATGATTTTTTTCATCTTCATAAATCAAATGATTTTTTTAGAAATACCTCGGTGTTAATTGTCTGGATTTAAATAAATTAATATCATAGCCAACCATGATCTCATGAGAACCTTTAAAATGTGTTTGAACTTCACTATTTAAATATGTATCATACGAGTAGCCGACATACAAATTGTCTGTTATCACAATCTGAGTCAGGAAAACAGCAGCATTATTCCATGTTCGGTATGATAAACCTAACCATAAGGTATTAAAGAAAAATGCACTGGCATTAAAATCCATATTGGGTGGAGCATGCAAGGTATATTTAATTAACGCTGATGGACGGAAAATAAAATCCTCAGAAATTTTAAAAGCGTATCCTCCCATCAGGTAAAAGTGACGTGCCAATGTTGTATAAATGACGTCTTTATCTTTGGATTGGATAATTGAGTTTTCAAATAAATTTTTGGATGACAGTCCAACGTAAAATAACTCATTGTAATAATAAAGTCCAAAGTTTGCGTCAATCCTTGGTTTTGTTACCGGTTGTGTTAGCCAATAGATGTCATCTTGATCAAAAACTGTGCTTTTATCCCATTCAATTTTAATATGCTTTAACCCTGCTTGTATTCCAAAAGATAATTTACCATCACCTAATAATAAACGGTAGGCATAGTTAAACATAAATCCATAGTCGTGTATCATTCCAATTTTATCACTGTATAAATACATACCGACAGCAATTTTTTCATTTCTTAAGGGACTATGTAAACTGAATGTTAATGTTTTGGGGCCTCCGTCAAGACCAACCCATTGATACCTGTTTACAGCAGTGGCAGATAAAACATCCCTGCTCCCGGCATAGGCAGCGTTAACTACCAATTTATTAAACATATATTGGCTGAATAGGGCATCTTGCTGCGCAGAAAGGCCGTAACCAATAATTAAGAATAAAGATAATATTAGTGTCTTTTTCATGATGCTGTGAATTATTTTAAATACATAATTGTTTTTCGTTTATAACTCCTTATTTACCTATGAAGATAAATCCACCCACTAAATATCTCCTGGAGTTTATCCACTTTTAATATGTAGAAGTAGGTACCAGCAGGTAGAGGTTTGCCATTTTTGTTATTTCCATTCCAACGTTTATCCTCTAAGCTATTATCATAACCTTGAATGACTTTTATTCCATCTCCCCATCGGTTGAAAATGGTCAGTTCATTCTCCGGGAAGAATTTGATTCCTTTAATATAAACAAAGTCATTTTTCCCATCGCCATTAGGTGTTAAGGTATTGTATACTATTATTTCAACCTCACGACCCGGGTCAGGAACAACCGTAATATAAACTACTGCTGTATCACACAAGGTAGGATAACCGTTATCACAAGCTATATAACAAATAGTGTCACTTCCAATGAAGTCAAAATCAGGGCTATACGTAATGGTTTGGTCTTCATTAATATAGACTTCGCCATATTGTGGGCCACCACAAATTGATACAAACAAGCCTTCACCATTTGGATCATAATCATTGGCTAATACATCGATGACTTTTGGATAATCCATTAATGTTGTATCATAGTCATCATTTGCAACAGGCGGGTAATTTACATAATCAACAGCTAAATAAACTATTGCCTGACTACATAATCCATCTGTATTACATATCTCATACCTTAGAGAATCAAGGCCTGAAAACGCTGCATTTGGATGATACGATATATTACCCATTGAAACATTGATATACACAGTCCCATAAAGGGGCTCAGTGATAATTGTCAATGTTGATGGATCTAAACTATTTGTACAATCAATATCGTTAGCAAGGATGTCAACGTCAACAGGAACATTCTGCAATGTATTAGCAAAATCATCATTTGCAAGAGGCGGTGATAGAACTGTAATATTAAAACTGCAATTACCCGTATTCCCATTCAGGTCTGTCACTGTCCAGATTACCGTAGTTTGTCCGGTAACATAAATGTCAGAGGCATTAGAACTTCCATTGTAGTCATTAACAATACTTTCCACGCCGCAGTTGTCACTTGTGCCAGGATCTGGCATTGAAATTAAGGCTTCACATACCCCTGGTTCGGATGTAAAAGTAAAGTCATCAGGGCAGTTAACTGTTGGTGATTCGTCATCAGTTACGGTTATATTCATCTGACAAGATGTACTGTTGCCGTGAATATCAGTAACCGTCCAGGTAACCAATGTGGTTCCCACCTGATAGATGTCGCTGGCATTTGCTGTGCCATTATAATCATTTATTACGGTTGAAACACCACAATTATCACCGGTAACTGGTGATGGAACATCTATATTTGCCTCACAAGACGCAGGATCAGTTGAAACAGCAATAACTTCAGGGCATTCAATGCTTGGGTTTTGATCATCCTCAATAGTAATAATCATAGTGCAAGTATTTACATTCCCGTGGATATCAGTTGCAGTCCATGTTACCGTTGTTGCACCAACAGGATAAGTATCAGAGGCATCTTCAGTTCCGTTATAGTCGTTCACAATGCTTGTTATGCCACAATTATCAGAAATCACCGGCGCATCAACTGTTACAAAAGCTTCACAAACATTTTCATCTGCTGCCTGAGTTATGTCGGCCGGGCATACTATGGTTGGCAATTCCGTATCCATTACTGTTACATCCATGATACAGGTTTCAAAATTGCCATATATGTCAGTAACTGTCCATGTAACAGCTGTTGTTCCAACAGGATACACACCACTTGCATTTCCTGTGCCATTGAAATCATTCATAACCTCCGCTACACCGCAATTATCATTAGTAACAGGAATGTCAACTGTTACTAATGCCTCACAAACACCCGGATCAGTAGATTGGTCAATATTAGCAGGACATATGATAGTCGGATTTTCCTCATCAGTAATTGTAATTGTCATGGAACAAATATTTGTATTTCCCGATTGATCCGTAACAGTCCATACAACAGTTGTAGCTCCAACAGGATAAAAATCACTTGCATTTCCCGTGCCATTATAATTATTTATAAGACTCGCAACACTACAATTATCAGATGCCATTGGAATATCGATCTCGACATAAGCTTCACAAACTCCGGCGTCAGATAACGTCGCAATATCATCAGGACAAATAATTTCCGGTAACTCATCATCAGTTATGGTAATATTCATTGAACAAGTATTCAAATTTCCATGAATATCCGTTACTGTCCATGTTACAGTGGTCGATCCAAGAGGATAAATACCGCTGGCGTTTCCAGTATTATTATAATCGTTAATGATTGAAGCAACACCACAATTATCACCAGTAAGAGGAATGTCAACTGTTACAAAAGCTTCACAAACACCCGGATCAGTTGATTGATCAATGCTGGCAGGACATTCAATCGTCGGATTTTCATTATCTGTAATTGTGATGGTCATTAAGCAAGTATTCGTATTTCCATTAATATCAAATACTGTCCATTCAATGGTTGTATTACCGATTGGATAGGT
>JAGLWB010000318.1 GCA_023133655.1 Bacteroidales bacterium | reverse complement strand
TAGTCGATCCTTAACAAGGTTTCAACCGATTGGTTATCAACAGCATAATGTTAATAACTAAAGAAGAAAGATAGTATAAAATTGCAAGTTTTTTCGCAATTTAGTTAAAAATCTTGCAGAAAATGTTAGGAAAAACACCAGATCAAAAACAGAAAAATTTATTTCAACCCTTAATAAAGGAATTTATCAACCCTGAGCATCCTTTGGTTGTTTTATCGGATAAAATTCCATGGAAAGAACTGGAAGATGAGTTCAAGGGCCTGTATTCCTATACCGGACAACCCTCCAAGCCGGTACGGATGATGTCAGGACTATTGATATTAAAGCAAATGTACAACCTGGGTGATGAAACACTTATGCCTGAGTGGGTAAGGGATCCATACTTTCAATATTTTTGTGGAGAAGCAGAATTTCAGTGGCGGTTCCCTTGTGATCCAAGTGATTTAGTACACTTTCGCAAGCGCATTGGAAAGGAAGGTGTAGAAAAGATACTTGAGTTGTCAGTAAGGCTTCAACCCAGGAAAGATTTAAGGAAAAGAGATGTATTGGTAGATACTACGGTCCAGGAGAAGAATATCACTTTTCCCACTGATACGAAGTTGTATGTAAAGGTCATTGAGAAGAGTATTAAAATAGCAAAGAAAGAGGGACTTGTTTTACGCCAGAGTTACAAAAGGACGACAAAACATTTGCTTTTGAAACAACGGTTTGCACATCATCCAAAAAGAAAGAAGGAGGCTAACAAGGCCCAAAGAAAGTTGCGTACAATAGCCGGAAGATTAACACGTGAGTTAGAAAGGAAGCTCCCCGAAGAAAAGCTAAATCTGTACAATAATGATCTGGAACTTTTCAAGAAAGTTATTGCCCGGAAAAGATTAGACAAGGATAAAATCTATAGTTTACATGAACCTGAGACAGCCTGTATTGCAAAAGGGAAAGCACATAAGAAATATGAATTTGGGTCAAAAGTATCATTTGCCATGCTTCCCGGCAGTAACATAATAGTGGGAGTGGTTAATTTCAAGGGCAACCCACATGACAGTACAACACTTGAAGATACATTAAAACATAGCAAGAAAATAAGCGGTAAAGAATTTAACAATGCAATAGTTGATCGGGGTTATAGAGGTAAGAAGAAGATTGATAAAACAAACATAATTTCACCAGGGCCACCTATCAAGGACAATCAGTACCAGAGACGAAAGAAAAGGAGACAATGTCAAAGTAGAGCAGCTATAGAACCGATAATAGGACACATAAAACATGATTGCCGAATGGCCAGGAACTATCTGAAAGGTACTGTTGGAGATGAAATGAATGCAATTTTAGCCGGTGCTGCCTTCAATTTCAGGAGATTGCTAAGGGTAATTGAACAAGAAATAATTTTTTCTGTTTTTGAAATGATATTTCCAAAGAAAAAATTTGCAATTTTATACTAATTTAACAAAAAATCAACTTGTTAAGGATCGACTA
>JAGLWB010000317.1 GCA_023133655.1 Bacteroidales bacterium | reverse complement strand
AGTGTCGGTGCATCGTTGTCACCACCGCTGTATGTAACCGTAGGTGCAGGAGTAACGATATTATCACAGTCATCTTTCACTTCGTAGGAGTATGTAACGCTCCATGCACAGTCGTCACCTGTTGGTGTTCCTGACTTTGTTACAGTCACATTATTACAGTCATCCGTGTATTGCGCTTTAATGTCGTTTTCTGTAGGTCCTGCTGGTATATTTACAAAGCAGTCGTTGATACCTGTTTGTCCGGACGGTATTGTTCCGGTAAGGGATGGTGCATCATTGTCAGCACCGCTGTATGTAACCGTAGGTGCAGGAGTAACGATATTATCACAGTCATCTTTAACTTCATAGGAGTATGTAACGCTCCAGGCACAGTCGTCACCTGTTGGTGTTCCTGACTTTGTTACAGTCACATTATTACAGTCATCCGTGTATTGCGCTTTAATGTCGTTTTCCGTAGGTCCGGCAGGAATGTTAGTAAAGCAGTCATTGATACCTGTTTGTCCGGACGGTATTGTTCCGGTAAGGGTTGGTGCATCGTTATCGCCACCGCTGTATGTAACCGTAGGGGCCGGAGTTACGGTATTATCACAGTCATCTTTTACTTCGTAGGAGTATGTAACGCTCCAGGCACAGTCGTCACCTGTTGGTGTTCCTGACTTTGTTACAGTCACATTATTACAGTCATCCGTGTATTGCGCTTTAATATCATCCTCAGTTGGTCCGGTTGGTATATTAGCAAAGCAGTCGTTGATACCTGTTTGTCCGGACGGTATTGTTCCGGTAAGTGTCGGTGCATCATTGTCAGCACCGCTGTAAGTAACCGTAGGTGAAGGAGTAACAGTATTATCATAAATATCTTTTACTTCATAGGAGTAAGTTACACTCCACGAGCAATCATCGCCATTGGGTGTACCTGATTTCGTTACAATTACACTACTGCAATTGTCAGTATACTGGGATGCTATATCCGATTCTGTGGGTCCGGCCGGTATATTCGCAAAGCAGTCGTTAATGCCAGTTTGTCCGGACGGTATCGTTCCAGTAAGAATAGGAGGCGAATTATCAATTAATGCTGTCTTTAACGTATAAACATTATCAGAATTATCAGCGTCTGATAATTTTCCGAAGACAATTGCCTTGTTTTCAAGTGTATCAGTTGTTGAGGTAGGGCATCCAGGAATGACAGTTACCCACCGGGTAAACGATTGTCCTTTATTCAACGTTGATACATATGGCCATTCTATGACACCTGAACCTGGTGAAGTTTCTGTGCCTGAGTGCGAGATACTTGATATGGTAACATTGGAAGGAAGTGAATCTCTAACTATAATACTGTCATTGACCGCATGATAATTTCCAATATTGGAAATGGTTAATGTATACGTTAGGTTTTGGTCTGTTTCTGCCGGACTTGGTGAAGCTGTTTTGGTTATTTTTAAATTAGATAACAGGCTAACAATTGCATATGCCTGGGCAGAATTATTTGTATAGTTGTCATCAATCTCGTTTAAAGTGATTATGGCAGTATTGGTGATAATTGTTGAGCCAGCAACCGATGGGAACGCTGATTCGTCTTTAATTTTTACAGAATAGATAATACTATCTTTGGCTCCTGGTGAAAGTGATCCGACTGACCAAATAATTTTTCCGGGTGAAGAAATTGTATCACCACTGGCTGCATCAACGAAATAGTCAATGTAAGTTTCATCATAATCATCTCTAATCGTATCAAATGTGGCTGTGTAATTGCCGATATTCTCGTAAATTATTTTGTAAGTGATAGTATCCCCTGGAAGCAAGGGGTCATCGTAAATTGCTTCTTTCGTAATTTTAACATCAGGCGCTGAAACAACAGTAGTTGTTGCCGTTGCGATTTTTAAAGGCACTTCGACTGACATGAATTTGGCAGTGTTCGTTAAAATCGTTCCATTGGGTAAATCATTATCAACAATAACTTTAATAAGAGTTGACCATACTCCACCTGCTGGAATAGTTCCAATATTCCAGGCCGTATCACCTGATGTTGGATAATGAGGAATTGCCGTATCGAAAGTTACTCTTGGATCATAAATTTCATAGATATTCACACCGGTGGCTGCATAACTACTTGCAGAATTACTTACAGATAATGTATAAGACAATGTGTCACCACTTCTTACCGGATCTGGAAAATCACTTTTATAGAAATTGATTATTGGCACATGCCCCGGATTATGAACTTTTGTTACAATATGTGCCGAATCCGAATAGCTACCACCACATACACTATCGGTAACAATAAATAAAGCTGTATTGTATCTATTAGCAGGGCTTTGAACTACTGTTAGCCTGAAATAGAAATAAAACACCTCGGTGGGTTTTAGCCAGTCCGTTGAGTCGATCGGTTGAAAGCTTGTATTTAAGATTTCATAAGTATATTGTGGGTTACCCCCGGGGGGTGTGGTGCCTAAGTTCTGTACAGCTAAATAATAAAAGTTATTAATATTCCCTGTATTAATTATAGTTCCGAGAAAAGTGATTTGAGATCCACTGGATGATTTTACTTCACCTGAGTCTGGTAAGATTAATTCTACTCCACAATATTGAATTACTTCGGTAGTATCAGCATCAGTAGTCGGTGTGATGAAATTATCAGCTTTTATTGATACACTATTTCGTACATCAAATGTATCACTGTCTGGCATATAATACCCACTTGAGTCATAATAATAATGGTGACCTGGAACTCCTGCCTTTACTTTAACAATAATAGGAGGATTCGATCCTCCACCAAGTAATGTCAGCAACGGTATCTCAGAACTGGTCCAGGTAATTGTACGGTTCGTAGAATCGTATACACCTGCCGGAACTGAGGATACATAAGTGTAATAGTAGTGGGGTGGGAGGGTATCCGTAATCACCACATTTACTGCATTTAATCCGCCAACATTGGCATAATCAATGTTGTATGCGATAATATCGCCCGGATCTGCTTTGGCTGTTGCAAATTTGTTTATCCTCAGATCCACTACTGGTTGTGCATAAATGTGATTTCCCATTAAGATTAATCCAATCAGAAAGATAATTACTTTTAGTCTCCTGAAAGATATTAACTGTAATTTGATGAGTTTTAACATCATTTTGGGGAATTTTGAGGAAAGAGTAGTTGTGTTCATATCAGTATGATTTAGTAAGGGTCTAATTTCGTATTTGTCCACTTTTATATCTTTTATATATTAAATATGACGAAACAGTAAGAAGTTGGAGTTTAGGTCGTTTTTTAATACCGAAGCATTCACCGCAGTATTATTTTTTTTACCAACGAAAACTAAAAAATGTGTTTTGGAGATTTTTTTCCAGGAAAGGGAAAATAATCCATCAATAATGAAACCGAAGACGATAAGAATGCGTACAAATCTGATATCGTACGAGAACGTAGAAATCTGTTTCATAATTTTAATATTCCGCCTGGCGTACATCGTTGTAAGCCAACCGTGGGGTTTAGGTTTAGGTTACGTAATATATCTTTTTGGTGAATTACTACCTACGAGGTAATTGCTCACCATTATTTCTTGTTTAGTGCATATAATATCTGCACCTGTCTCCACTTAACGCGGAAACATAATCTTATACATAGGAAAGGGTGTCTGCCAGGGTGGGGCAGAACTATAGTATAGGGTGAATGTTTAAGCTATCGTAATCAACTAATATAAAGTTATTTATTTGTCTAATTTGTCTGTTTCTAGTTCTAAATAATTCCGTGATATATAAAAAAAAAGAATTACGCCCTATTCAAAAGCGTAATTCTTTAAAATAATCTAATTATTTTACTAAAACAGTCTATCAAAGTCTGCTTTTTACTTCGTTTCATAATATTAAGATCTTGAGTAGTGTAATAAAACATTTACACTAACTGCTTGATTTTTTGGGTATTATGGGTTGTATCTAATTATTTAGTGACCTGTTTATATGTATTCTAAATAATTATTACACTGCAATAATAGAACATTTATTCCTGAAATGCAAATTTTTATACAATTTTTTTTGTCCCCATTCCGGAAATGCAGGCTTAAATGGTAGAAAAGAGTCTCAATTTCCTGCTTACCTGGAACACTCAAGATGTGTAATATTATCCACAAAAAAAAAGCGAGCCCTGGTACTCGCTTCTATATTCACCCTTTCCAATGTATAAGTTCTCTTCTGCCAGGATGAAGAGGTTCGACCCTTATAAGGGAAAGTTACTGTGTATACGCAAATTATGAAGTAAAGATACAAAATATTTGATCAAATATCAAACACCCAAAAAAAAAGTGAGCCCTGGCACTCACTTTTTGGTAATCACCCTTTCCTATGTACAAAACTCCACTCCAGGATAGGAGTTATATTGAATCGTGATTATATGATTGTCCTTAATTAAAAGTTGTTTAATTCTAAAATAAAGCAAGCCCTGGCACTTGCTTCAGTTACCCTTTCCTATGTAAACTCCACTCCAGGATAGGAGCCCTTCCGTACTATATTTTAATTACCTTACTCGTTCAAACCTTTTTTTAAGAGTATTTGTAAAAGCAAGCCCTGGCACTTGCTTCAGTTACCCTTTCCTATGTACACTACTCCATACCAGGATAGGAGATGCTTTTATTGAATAATTATTTTTTTACCGGAAGCTGTAGTTAACCCTTCGGTAAGAAAATAATAGACACCTTTTGGTAAAAACGTAAAATCCAGCTTCTCATAATAAGTATCAATTACCGGAATATTACCTGATTCATAAATTAGTTTTCCAAAGGAATTATATAACCTGTTAGTGATAATATCCTTTCCTTTAGTGGTTAAGTCAATATTAAATTGTCCATTGCCCGGATTCGGGAATATATCATATGAAATAAACGCTATCTCTTTATCGGAAATTTCTTCAAAGGTTATACTGATTGTCTCCTTATTTTTACATCCATTCTCATTGGTTACTACAACTGTAAATTCATAATTTCCTACTTCATAATCTGATCCGTTTATCGTAAGCATCGGGCCGTAGGCCTCAACTGGTAACCACAAGTAATTGACAGCCGTGCTGTTATATGCATCAAGAACGATACTTTCATTTGAAAATAATATTGTGTCAGCGGGTAAATCTATTACAGGAAGCAATGATAAATCTATTTGCATCATATCTTCAACTTTTACCTGAGCAAAATGATTAAAAGCGAGTAGATTTATTGTTACATTTCCATTCTCAATATCATTATTACCCGGAAGATAACTGCTGAATAAATCGTTTTTATCTTCAAATGAACCATCACCGGCTGTTGCCCATTCTGTGAAACAATAATTTTCTGCATAACCTGATAATTGGTATGGTTGTCCTTCACAAACTGTTCCGTTATTTCCTGCCGTTGCTAATACCTTACCATTTAGCGGAAGGTAAATATCATCTAACCAGGCACAATCATTACCCGATTCATTTATTCCATCTTTAACATACTTCCATTCCATCTTGTGAATACCTTTGGGAATGGGGAAATAAACCATTTGCCAATCGATCTCGCCGCTCCATTCGCCTAAAATCTCATCATCCAAAATAAATTGCAATTTATCACAGCCTTCCTCAGATGATACTTTCATCTGGAAACTCAGAAAATCATCTGCTTCAACATGGTAATTAAAAATGATTGAAGAATATTCATTGCTTTTTACAAATCCTGAGCGTGAGGAATGGAAACCATTGTAGTAGACCAGATTATCGATCAACCAGCCATCATTTCCTTCAAACGACCAGATATTTCGTGGAAAATCAATTCCTTCAAAGTCCTCATCAGGTGGGTCGATAATATTGAATTGCCAGGTTTTGCCTGCAGACATTCCTGCTTCATTATATGCATCAATCCTCCAGTAATATGTTGCATTGCTTTCAAATGCCTGATGGTTTTTGAACAGAGTGTCAATAATTTGCAAACCATTAATAATATTTGTTGGAGGGTTATCAGTTCCAAGATAGATTTTATAATACGAAGGGGTAGCTCCGTGACCCTTTTGCCATTCTAATGGTGTAGTGGGAGAAACCATTCGGCTATAATTCTTGGGTGAAGGGTTCATAACATATGTTGGATAATTAACAACAGGGATTTTTTCAATATATGGTACACAGTTAAACCCGGATATTACAACGGTTAAAAATTCACCGTTGATCTTTTTCGATATCGGAACGTTGGTCTGATGCCCTGTAATGCTAGCAATTCCAATTATTTCATTGTTTGAAGTGAGGGCAACAAATCCACCTAATGCATCGCACTCTACAATCAATGAAGCTGCTTCATCTGAAATTATTTCCTGGTGGCTGGCGGATATTTTGTTAGGGGTAGATGTTCTTACCATGAGAGAGGGATCACCAAAAATATTCCAGATATCTGTAACGGAATATCCACCTGATCCATATTTGTCGTTCATTGACATACATCCGCTCATTGTCACACCACCAAATGTTTTAAAAATGCTTTCCGTTTCTTTATTTGTTAATATTTCACTCATAACATCCTGAGCATGCATTGGAGGAAACCAGCTAAGCCTGCCGGTGGCCATCAATACAGCAACGGCTCCTGTGGGTTTTCCTGCGTAAGATGCACGCATCCATGACTCTGCAAAACAGGTTTCATCATTATCAAAACTTCCTGAATAACAACCGGCAGAGATTATAAAGGGATGCATGTCTATATTTGAAAGTTGCCCAACATCATTATTTGAGAATCCGGAAGTTGCCCAATATGTGGTCGCACCAATACCGGTATAAAAAATTGAGCCGACCCCATTGTTGATATTTTTTTGCACCATCGAGGCTGTTGGATTTCCTGATGCGTCATTGTTGCCTTGATTTCCATCAAAAAACTCCTGCGCTACCTCATACTCGTTTTCCAGTAATAAACTCTGAATTTTTCTAATGTGTTCAAAATCAAACTCATTGTCATCACCAGGCCCCAGATCAGAAGCAATACCCAGATTTTTGCTGATCCAATTAGTGTTTAACTCAGGATTTTTTTCATACTCAATGCTTTTTTCAACCTGGATTCTGACATGCTCAATATTTTCAGCTGAAAACCTGCCTACAAATATGTCAGGGTAATGATCATTGCCGGCTACATAGCCGTATGTATTGTCTGACAGTCCGATTTCCGTGTTTACCGACGGAACCAACTCTGCATCTCCTACAAGTAGTAAATAAGTTAGTCCATTCGTATCGTAATAATTCTGTACAAATGATTTAATGGCTGATGCATTACCAATGGAGCCAACATCTACGATTTCCGTATTTATTCCTTTCATGATCTTCCAATCAATAAAAGGGCTCAACTCTTCCATAAATGGGCCATATGAAACAATTAACATGTTGTCCGGGCTTATTGCAGCTCCAGATCTATCCGGAGGGGTGTAATTAAGGAAATGATGGGCATATAACTCATCGTAACATGCGCTACTATTCATTCCGTCACGATTTAATAGCGTATTTGTCCCCGTCGTGCCATTTTTAACTATCTCAACGGTAAGGTTATAATATACTCTGAGTGTTTTTGTGACCGGATTATATTGAAATGGGTAAAAATTTACGCTAAGCCCCCTGTTATTCCTTATTATATAAGGGGAACTTAAATCTGCTAATTTACCTGGGAAGAATTCATCTTTGGAGTAAACATCACTGAAGGTATAATCAACCCATTGGGGATCAATGTCTTTTGGTAGGTTACCTTTCGAAGGGGCAATTTCCATATCCGGAAAATCGAGATATTGGCTTGATACAATATTATATGTCATTTCCGATGTAGCAGGAATAATGATCGAACCAACCATTTTTACTAAATCAGGATTTTGAGGAAGAAGGAGGGGGGTTGTGTTTTCTAAACCGATTTTATATTTTATACCATTAGAAGTCGATACCTCATGCAACCAAAATCCGGGAACTGTAATTTTAATGGTAGTATGATCAAGGCCAG
>JAGLWB010000316.1 GCA_023133655.1 Bacteroidales bacterium | reverse complement strand
AAAAAATAAAAAAAATCATGGTATTTCATGACTTTCATTAAACTTTTCGTGAAGGTTTGTTAATGTTCAATTTTTTCATTTTAGATCGTAAAGTTTCCGGGTGCATATCAAGAATCCTGGCAGCGCCATCATTTCCATTTACTTTCCAGTAAGTTTCTTCCAGTATTTCCACAATATAGTTACGCTCCATCTCATGTAAACTCAACCGTGAAAGATTTTCATTAACAGATTCGGGTTCGGGCAATTTGTCAGGCAACCTTAAGGTTTTTCCTTTTGATGTGATCATGGCTCTTTCGATGACATTTTCAAGCTCACGGATATTTCCGGGCCAGGAATAATTCATAAGAATATTCATGGTTCGCTGGGGGATTTTTTCAATCTCCTTTCCGACCCTCTTGGAAAGCTTCTTAACAAAATAATTTACCAGCAGCGGTATATCATCTTTCTTTTCACGTAAGGGGCCAACCCGAATGGGATAAACGTTAAGTCTGAAATAGAGATCTTCCCGAAATCGTCCCTCTTTGATCTCTTTTTTGAGGATTCGGTTGGTGGCTGTAATGATTCGAACATCCACAGTTCTGGTGACAGGGCTCCCAAGTCGTTCAAATTCACCGTCCTGGATTACACGTAAAATTTTCACCTGAAGCTCAAGAGGAAGTTCTCCTATCTCATCCAAAAATATGGTTCCCTTATCGGCCAATTCAAAGCGGCCCATTTGTGATTTCTCAGCTCCCGTAAAAGCACCCTTTTCATAACCAAAAAGCTCGCTCTCAATAAGGCTTGAAGGCAAAGCCGCACAATTTACCTTTATTAATGGTTTTTTATTTCGCCGGCTGGAATTATGGATTGCCCTGGCAATTAATTCTTTCCCAACGCCTGTTTCTCCCTCAATCAACACAGTAGTCTCAGTTGGGGCAACTTCCTCAACCATTAATAATGTTTTCTTCATTGAAGGGCTTCCACCAATAATATAATCAAATTTATGTTCAAGCTTTAACTCTTCAAGTAGCGAAATATTCTCTTCTTCGAGCTGATCTTTCAGAAGCTTTACTTTTTTTAATGCTTTTGTGAGGTCTGCATTCGATTTTTCAAGCTGCGTAGTCCTTTCCAAAACCTTTTGTTCCAGGATCTTATTAACGTTTTTCAACCTTTCTCTGTTGTAACGTATCTCCAGATGGGTCTCAACACGTGCTAACAATTCTTTGGTATCAAAAGGCTTTGAAACATAATCCTGGGCACCCAGTTCAAATCCCTCAAGAATACTTTCTTTATCCGTTTTGGCAGATAGAAAAATAACCGGAAGGTCGTTAAATCCAGGGTTTTCTCTAATCTTTTTACACACCTCAAAACCTGATATTCCCGGCATCATGATATCGAGAAGAATGAGGTCGAATTTCTTTTTCGTTAACCAGGCCAGGGCTTTTTCACCGTCTAATGCGAATTCAATTTCATAACCAATATCTCTGAGAATGCTTCCCATTAATTGTACATTCTTAGGATTATCATCAACTACCAAAATAGTGAATGTTGATTTTTTGATATCTTCCATATGCTCCTTTTTGCTATTAGCTTTAGCTATTGGCAATTAACCCAAGTTGCGGGTTACGGGTTACGGGTTGTTGAAAATAATGGTTTTAAAATTTCAGCTTTATACTGTAATTTATAAACAAACTTCAAGAACAAAATGCATCATAATAACTGTAAACACATTAACCTGAAACCTGAAACCTGAAACCTGAAACTTAATTAATAGTGATCACCGCTTCCGCAATCTTTTCAAACCCAAATATATGAATTTTTTAATTACCACAAGTTAAATAACAGATAATTTATTTCTCATAATAAAATATAAAAGTTGTAAATTGGCAAAAAATTAAGCTATGCCAAACAAACGAATCCTGTTGGTTGAAGATAATGAAGGAGATCGGTTCGCTATCAAACGAATGTTTAAAAAGAAATCATTGCCCTACGATCTCTCAATAGCAGTAAACGTAACAAAGGCCATTGACCAGATAAATGCTCAGGAATTTGACCTTGTCCTGGTTGATCATGGTTTACCAGATGGAACAGGGCTTGACGTACAAAAGGCAGCCGGGGATATCCCATGTATTTATATTACCGGGGCAACGAATGTTGCTGTTGCCATTGAAGCTATGAAAGCAGGTGCAGTAGATTTTCTGGTGAAAGATTTTGAACAGAGTTTTTTGGAATTTCTACCACTCTCCATTACATCTGCGTTACAACATAAATTGAATGTTGAAAAACGTCTTCAGGCTGAGACGGCATTAAAAGAGAGTGAAGAAAAATTTTCTAAAGCATTCTTAAACCTTCCTGATGCCATTACGATTTCAACGCTAGCAGAAGAAAAAATTATAGAAATAAATGAAGGATTTGAGAGGATATTTGGTTTCTCCAGAAAGGAAGCCATTGGGAAAACAACCGTAGAACTTAATATTTGGAAAAACATAGAAGAGAGAAATAATTTTACTGCCATTCTAAAGAGAAAAGAGGTTGTAAGAGATATGGAAGCTGAGTTGGGAAGTAAATCAGGAGAAGTTTATTCCTGCCTTTTATCTGCAGACATTATTAACCTTCATGGGACTCCACATCTTCTGACCATTGTAAAAAATATCTCACATCAAAAAAACACCGAAAATGAATTAAAATTGGCAAAACAGGAAGCTGAGAAAGCCAACATTGCTAAAAGTGAATTCCTGGCAAACATCAGCCATGAAATTCGTACACCAATGAATGCTATCCTCGGATTCTCGGAACTGCTTTCCAAAAAAAACAGTGACCCAACCATTAACGATTACCTGGAGACTATCAGAACCAGTGGGAATACATTGTTATCCTTGATAAATGACATCCTTGATCTTTCAAAAATTGAAGCTGGCAAAATGAGTATTCAATATGATTATATCAATATACGGTTAATGTTAACGGAAGTAAAGGACATGTTTAAACTGAGAGCTAAAGAAAAAGACATTGAATTTATTCTTTACTTGGATCCCCATATGCCTGAACAGGTTTATATTGATGAAATCAGGGTAAGGCAGGTACTGATCAATCTGGTTGGGAATGCTGTGAAGTTTACCCACAAAGGTTATATTAAATTAACTGTACATCCGGAAAATCTACGATCTGAAATATCCCACGGTAAGCAAAAAGAATACATCGATATGGTGGTTGAAGTGGAAGATACAGGAATAGGAATCCCAAAAGATATTCAGAAAAAAATATTTGAGCCTTTCACTTCAGGCAAAGAAAGCATTACAAAAGAATATGGCGGAACGGGCCTTGGATTGGCTATTTCCCGAAAACTACTTGACTTAATGAATGGTGAAATATCATTAAAAAGTGAACCGGGTAAAAGAACGATTTTCACAGTTGTATTTAAAAAGATATTGATCTCTCATGAAAAGATTAAAACAGTGGAAGAAGAATCTAAACAGTATTCAGAGATCAGATTTAAAGGGGCAAAAGTTATTATCGTAGATGATGTTGATAGCAACCGGCGACTGCTTATTAGTGCTTTAAAGGATTATAATCTTGACTTGTATGAGGCTTCTGATGGCGCACAGGCATTACGAATGGCGCATGCAGTTTCGCCCGATTTGATCATAACTGATATCAGGATGCCTGTTATGTCGGGGTATAAGTTACTTGAAGAGATCAGGAAAACAGAAAAATTAGCTAAGATCCCTGTTATAGCGGCCACAGCTTCTGTAATGGAAGAAAGCCTCAAAAAAATAAAAGGGTATAATTTTAACGGGTTCCTGAAAAAGCCGTTCAAACTTAATGATCTATTCATTACACTTAGCCAATTTTTGCCCTATGAAACCATTGAAAAACCCTCTGAGGCAATAATTGAACCGACTGAGGGAAAAGAGTATCATGTTCATGCTGAAACAATCGATAAGCTGGTAAATGAATATATGATTGCCTGGAAACAACTCCAGGACCTTCCGGACATGGAAGAAGTAATGAGTTTTGCAATTACTATTAAAACTCTGGGAGACAACGAACAGGTTCAAATATTATCCGATTATGGAGAAATGCTTATATCGGCCGTAAATAATTTCAATATCGAAAAAATAATACAAACTCTTCAGGAGTATCCAAGCTTAGTAGACACCATAAAGAAATCCTTTTAACCCACAAGAAACCGACGGGTTAACCCGTCGGTTGGACTACACTGGCGGAATATTAATCAACAACCAATACAATCCAATCTCTTTGATAGTTAAAGCAAAATTTTCAAAATTAACAGGCTTAACAATATAGCTGTTGACGCCAAGAGTGTAAGCCTCGATGATATCTTTTTCCTCTTTCGAGGATGTTAGAATAACAACGGGGATAGATTTTGTACGATCATCTTTTTTGATCTGCTTCAGAACATCCAGCCCGCTAACCTTAGGAAGCTTTAAATCAAGTAAAACAACTCTGGGGAAATCATCAACAGCACGCGTTGAATATTTTCCCCTTGCAAAAATAAAATCTAACGCTTCCTCTCCATTTTCAACAACCAGAAGTTGATTGGTCAGTTTGTTTTTCGTTAATGCCCGCAACATCAGGCGCGCATCATTTGGATTATCCTCCACCAGGAGGATTTCAACATTCTTAAAATCAGGTGAATTCATAATTATATAATTTTAAAATAATGGGGTTCTAATCAAATATTTTTCCGCACCGGCAATGTGAAATAGAATGTTGCCCCTAAGCCTACTTTCCCTTCTGCCCACACTTTTCCTCCAAGCCTGTTAATGATCCGTTGAACCAAAGCCAGCCCTACACCAGTACCCACGTATTCTTCAAAGGAATGTAAACGCTGAAAAACACCAAATAGTTTATCAACATATTTCATATCAAAACCGATGCCGTTATCTTTCAAATAGTAAATAATTTCATCATTTTCAATTCTACTACCGGCCTCAATTACAGCATTCTCTTTATTAGATGTGAATTTCACGGCATTGGTCATTAAATTAAGAAAAACCTGTTGCAGTAACCTTTTGTCACTTTTAGCCGGATGAAAGTCTTTTATTTTCAATTGGATTTTCCTATCAGGAATAAATTGGTAAATTTCCATAAACACATCATTCAGCAACGATTTCATATCAATGCCTGATATCACTAGTATGGTTCGTCCAATCCTCGAAAACTCAAGCAGGTCTTTTATCAACTGATCCATATTTTTAACATTTTTATGAATCAAATTAAGTAACTCTTTCCCTTCATTATCAAGTTTTTCGTAATAATCTTCCATAATGGCATTTGCATACCCATCAATGGCCCTCAACGGCGCTTTTAAATCATGTGAAACAGAATATGAAAACGACTCGAGTTCTTTGTTCGCTTCGATTAATTTCTTATTGGTTCTTTCTACATCTTCCCTTGCATCATTGACGTCTTCCAGTAGAAAAGAAAGGGCTTTTTGCGATCCTTCCAGTTCGGCTGTGCGTTCTTTAACCAGATCCTCCAGATGTTGGCCGTGCTTCGCTAATTCTTCTTCGGACTGCCTGAGGTCGGTGATGTCCCAGTAAACACCTAACATACCATCAATATTGCCATTATTATCCTTCACCGGCACTTTAACTACCTGAACCCATTTGTCTTCATTACCAGTACTTTTACTTTTTTCAGTGTACTCTTTCACTTTCCCCGTTTCAATTACCTCTCTGTCGCTTGCCATATATTTCTCAGCAAGTTTTTCGGGGAAAAAATCCTTACTGGTTTTCCCTATAATTTCTTCCTGATCTATAGAATATTCTTCACAATATGCTTTGTTAGCTGCGACATATCTCAGGTTCTTATCCAGAAAGTAAATATATTGAGGGAGGGCATCGATAAGGCTTCGGTATTGTTTTTCGCTTTTAATTAAGGCTTCTTCTGCCTGCTTGCGCTCGGTGATATCATGTCCTATAACGACAAGACCTTTCGGCTCACCGTCTGGATGAAAAACAGGCACTTTTGTCACATCGAAAACCCGGACTGATCCATCGGAATCGGGAACTGTCTCTTCTCCGTGAATAAGACCACCTTCCTTCCAGACTCTTGCATCGGTTTCTTTGCAGGTAAGGAATGAACCTCGAAGTTTACTGTTGAGTTCTGCCAATTCGGAATCTTTCTTTCCCCGATAGTCTATGTCCTCAAGTTGAAAAATACTGATGCTGGCATTATTAGCTTTGAGCCAGTATCCGTCTCCATCCTTAAAACAAACAAAGTCAGGCATGGCATCAATTAAAGTTTGCAACTGCTTCTCACTTTCCTCCAGCGCCTTTTCCACCTGCTTGCGCTTGCTTTCAGATTTCTCCAATTCGGCAATTTTAACTTTTAATTGATCTATTTCTTTTAAGAGCTGTTCTTTGGTTTTTTCGGTATTTTTCATTTTTAATGTTTTGTGTTTCAGCCCCCGCCTCCCCCGGACTGAAGTCCGGGGTTGTTTTTCCTGTCTCCTTCTCATCCCCCCGGACTGAAGTCCGGGGCTAGTCAAATTAAATCCTGTCTTCCCGTTTCCTGTTTCCCGTCTCCCGTCTCCCGTCTTCCTTTTATCTTTTATCTGATATCTTATTTTCTAACTCCTTAACCTTATCCCTAAGCTCCTTTATCCTGAATTCCCTGTTGACAAACAAATGATTCAGGCGCGCGAGTTCTTTGTTTTGTTCTTCAAGCTTTTGAGTTCGGTTCTTTACAAGCTCTTCCAAGTGTTCGCGGTGCTTTTGAAGTTCCTCTTCCGCTTGCTTGCGCTCTGTAATATTGATATCGCCCCCCCTGTAACCAAGCAGGTTGCCGTTGTTATCAAGAATAGGAACCCCGCTTGTTGAAAGCCAGACAATCTCACCGTTTTTGGTTACGTTACGATTTATAAATTCCAGGAACGATTGTCTTTGTTTGAACACTTCAAATGCAGCATTCTTTAATTCTTCTCGGTCTTCTGGATGAAATAAGTCATAAAAATGTTTCTTATTAACTATTTCTTCAAGCTTATAACCAAGCATATTTCCCATTACATGACTGGCAAAGGTGTACAAACCATTTGAATCCACTTCCCATATCCATTCCTGAGAATTTTCAGTTATTTGCCTGAAACGCTCCTCGGACTTTATCAATCTCTCCTCCACCCGCTTGCGCTCGGTGATGTCCCGGATTATTCCAACACTTTGTCCGTTTTTTTGTTTTCTTATAGATATCTCAAGAATTTTATCCTGATAGTTTAGTTCATAAGGTTTTATTGGTTTATTTGATATCACACTTTTCAGGGTATTTAGTATCCGGGGTAAATGTTTGATATTGACAAACTCGTTTACAAGATCAAAACTTGATTTTCCTATTGCAGCTTCTTCTGAAATACCGGTAATCTCTGTGAAAGCCGGATTGACGTTTAAAACTTTAATGCTTTTATCAACATGTATTATTCCATCGTTTGCTCCCTCAAATATAGAACGGTATTTCTCTTCGCTTTCTCTCAATTCTTTCGTTCTTTCTTTAACCTTTTGATCTAATAGTTCCTGTTCTGCACGCAACTTATCTTCTGCCCCTTTTATGCGGAGCATAACATTCACTTGCGCAGAGAGTTCACCAGAGTCAATTGGTTTGGACAAAAAAGCATCGGCACCTGTATCAAGACCTTTTATCCGACTCTCTTTATCGGTTTTTATGGCTGTGATCATCACCACAGGAATATGTTTTGTTGATTCATCTTCCTTTAGCCTTTTACAAACATCGTAACCATCCATTTGTGGCATTATTATATCCAAAAGGATGGTGTCGGGTTGTTCTTTTTTGGCAATTTCAATTCCCTCTTTTCCCGACAGAGCAGTCAGAACTTTACAGTCTGGCATATTACTCTTAATTACTGCTTTAATGGTTGTCAGGTTGTCTTTTTGGTCGTCGATTGCAAGGATTTTTTTCATGATGTTTGTTTCAGGTTTCAGGTTTAAAGTTGAGTAGTTGAGTAGGTGAGTAGGTAAGTAGGTAAGTGGGAACTACTCATCAACTCAACTTACTCAACTCTTTTATCTCTCTTCCTTGTTGAAAGATATTTTATATATCCATTTAGTAATCTTATGATTTCCAATATGTCTGATTTTATATTTCTATAAATCTCTTCATCAATATAATTTTCATCAAGTGCAGCTGTCAAATGATCAACTAACTCAAATAATGATCCTCTTGCTATTCTGCAGAATTGTATGTTCTCCTGATAATGATACCTGCCATAACCTTCTGCAATATTTGCAGTTACGGAACGTGAGGCACGGATCATCTGATCAGTGAGTCTGTACTTCTCTTCAGAAGAAAAATCCTTTGAAAGTTCCGATATCCTGTTCCGCATTTCTCTGGATTTAATCCAGACTTCCAACGTCTCAAATGTTGATTTATTTTCACTCATTATTTTTCTAAAATTTCCCAACTCACCTACTCAACCACTTAACCACTCAACAAATTACCAATTTCCGCTAACAACGTCTCCGGGTCAATTGGTTTTGGAATATATCCATCACAACCAACTTCCAGGAGTTTTTCTTTGTCGCCTTTCATGGTCCGGGCTGTCACTGCTACTATAGGAATATTCTTAGTTTCATTATTAATTTTAAGAATTCGGACAATTTCCTCTCCAGCCATTTTTGGTAAAGCCATGTCGAGAAGAATAATATCCGGAATTTGAAATAGTGCCATTCTTAAGCCTTGTGCTCCATCAACTGCTTCAGCAATATTATATTTCCCTTTTAATATTGCTTTAATCGTCATCATATTATCCGGATTATCTTCAACAATCAGAACATTTGGCAAATCAGCATTGGTAACATCTTCATCCGCCTGAAGCGGACTTCCGTTCCGCTCCAGCTTTTTCCTTTTGTCTTTTGTCTTGGATTTTGGTTCATTTCCAAGCAATAATTTTACTTTATAAAGCAAGCCCTCAATATCTACATCGCCTTTTTGGACTATTTGTTGTATATTGTTGGAACTTAATTTTTTAAGCTCTTCTTTGGACAGGTCTTTTGCAGTTAGCACTAAAACAGGGATCTTTTTGGTTTTTTCAATATTTCTAATTTTTTCCAGAACTTCAAAACCATCAATATCGGGCATCATCAGGTCCAGGATAATCCCATCGGGAATAGTATGCTGAACGTAATCCAGGGCTTCCTGTCCGCTGCCGGCCACATCAATTTTATATCCTTCATTTTCCAAAACTGCCTTAACCTGAATTATGGCATCCTGGTTATCTTCCACGATCAGGATACAGGTATTGGAAATATCTTTAACTGTTTTTTGCTCATCATCAACTACTAAAATTGTACTTTTTTCAGATTGAGTGGTAGTTTTCAAGTTTACATCTTGGGCAAGAAGTATCTCTTCATGCCACTTAATCGGGATAGTAATAATGAAAACTGAGCCCTTTCCTAATTTACTTTTAACCTTAATATTACCACCAAGGATATTTGTCATTTTATTGGCAATGGCAAGCCCGAGGCCGGTACCTTCATATTGGCGGGACGAAGTACCATCAGCTTGTCTAAATTCATCAAAAATATGTGGAAGTACTTCTTTTGAAATTCCAACGCCGGTGTCATTCACTTCAATGAGAACATTTTGTGAATCGTGTTTAACTGCGATATCAACACTTCCTTTCTCGGTAAATTTTACCGCATTACCAATGATATTAGTTAAAACCTGATGCAGCCTCGATTCGTCAGTTTCTACTTTTGGCAAGTTATCAGGAACACTTAAAGTAAAGGTCAAACCTTTCTCCTCTATAAAGGATTGCATGTTCTCTTTAATAAGCTGCAGAAGAGCACCTATTGAAATAAATTCCGGCAAGATTTCCACTTTTCCTGCCTCAATTTTCGACAGGTCAAGAATGTCATTAACAAGAGATAATAGACGTTTACCATTTCGTTCAACGATTTCGAGATAATTATTTTCTTCATCACTGAGTTTGTTTTTAGTCTGGGTAATTAATACACGTGAGAGCGCCATAATGGAATTAAGTGGCGTTCGCAATTCGTGGCTCATATTGGACAGGAATTCGCTTTTCAAGCGGTTTGCTTCTTCCACCTGAATTCTTTGAGCTTCGAGTTCAAGATTCTGTTCTTGTAGCTCTTCTGAAGTAAGTTGCAATTCTTCAGCCTGGTCTTGTAACTCTTCTGCCTGATCCTGTAATTCTTCGGTTTGGGCTTCTAATTGCCGGTTGGTTTTGGAAAGCTGTTCGGCAAGGATCCGGGTTCTCTCACCTCCCAGTAAACTCGAGTAAGACGAATTTATACTCAGCCATGATAGCTTTAGAATATCATAGCATTCTTTGCTAAACTTTTGAATATTTACAAGTGAAATAAGGGCCACTACTGTGCTCTCAACCAATACAGGAATAGTAATTATTTCCTTAGGTATTGCATCGCCGGCAGTGGTTTTATATTTGAAAATTGTGTCTTCCGGAATCTCCTGGAGATAGTAAATGCTTTTCTTCGAAAATGCGTTGCCAAATTCTCCTTCAGGGTTTTCAGCATTAAAAGGTTTTAGCAATTTTTCATTGGCACCTACAGATGCGAAATGTTCATATTCCGATGTCGCTTCATTCAGAATATAAAATGTGCTCATGTTGGCTCCTGTAATTTCCATCAATTGCTTAAGTAATTCCGAACCAAATTCCTGCATGGACGACTGTCCGATCATTGTTTCGGAAATATTAGAAATTCCTTGTTGGATTTTTATTCTGGACTCAGTCGTCTCTGCCATATTATTGAATGCAAGGGCTAATGACCCTAATTCATCCTTCGAAGTAATCGTATTTCTAACTGAAAAGTCGCCAGCCCTTATTTTTTGAGCGACACTATCCATTTCAACAATCGGTTTTGAAATAGATTTGCTTATACCAAATGCAATTATGGAAATTACGATTGCTGTAAAAATAAAAACAATTATAACATACATTATCATTTCGCGAATGGGGGCATTCAATTCGTACATATCCTGTTTGCAGATAAAGCCCCAGCCTGTTTGAGGAATGTAAGTATAAGCAGCCAGAATATCTTTACCTCTATAATCGGAAGTAACCATTATCCCTGTTTCCCCATATGCAGCATTAACAGCAGGTTCGTCAGATATCTGAAGGTTTAACGGTGCATTATCATACCAGCGGAGTTCATTCAAAGCCACAATATCTTTGCTTACAATCAGAGTTTCACCGGTTTCACCAAGACCGACCCTATCCATCAGCAAAGCATAAAGAGAGTTTTTCAAGTCAACACGTGCCACCATAATGCCGATAATATGTGGTGGCTCATGCGCTGAACAGAATATGGGAATAGAAAAAGTCATCGCATTTCTTAATAATGTCTTTGAATAATAGACATCTTTAATAAATAGCCCGCCGGTCTGCAGAGGTTCGGTGAAGTAAGTATAATCGGATTTATCCATTCCTTCATAATTTTGATTGGTAGATATTTCAACAATACCTGTTCGGGGATTGATTATAAATATCTCACTATAAGCGTCATAGTTGCTCAGATACCGGTTCAGGATGCGGCGAATGTTCTTATATTCTATAAGATTGCTCTGATCTTTGTGCTCCTTAAAAATTATTTCTTCGAGAATTATTAATTCATTATCAGTGGATGCTGTTAATAGATCACCCGTCCTTTCGGTTAGCCAGTTTTCCAGTTGTTCAACTTTCAAATCACGTATTGCTGTAAGTTTGTCAAATGTCCTGGTCTCAATAACATTAACCTGTTGAAAATAAGTAATTACTAGTATAATTAATAAGGGAATGAGTGATAATAGAAGGAACCAGTATGTTAAACGGGTTCGGATGCTTTTGAATGATGATAGTTTCATGCTTTTAGATTTCAGTTAAGTGGGTGAGTGGTTAAGTAGTTGAGTGGTTTAGTGGATGGTGGGCTTTAATTCACCTACTCACCTTACTTAACTCACTCAACTACTCTTCCTATATATTTTACAACATTTATTCTCCCTCCTGAATTTATGCTTAAAACCTTCAACAGGTACTTCTGCTTCACCTAAAATCAGGTAGCCATTTTTATTCAAAGATCTGTAAAGCTTATTAAATATTATTTTCTGATAGTCCAGATTAAAATAAATCAGAACATTTCGGCAAAGAATAATATCGAAACTTCCGAAAATACTTTCGGGAGGAACAATATGTTTTTCGTCGAGCAGATCGTAGAAAGAAAACTGTACCATTTTTTTTATTTCAGGATCTATTTTAAATTGTTCTCCTTCTTTGGTGAAAAATTTCTTAAAGATACCAAATTTTATTTTTTCAATACTATTAAAACCATAACACCCTTCAGAAGCCCGTTTTAATGCTTTTTTATCGATGTCGGTAGCAAAAATATTCAGTTTAATGGAGGTTTCTTCTTTTCTAAGGAATTCATTGAAAATAATTGCCATTGAATAGGGTTCTTCACCAAACGAACAACCGGCTGACCAAATCCTAAGGTTGTTATCATTTTCTTTTGCTTTGGCTAAAAACAGCTCAGGAATAATTATTTTGCTGATGTATTCAAAAGACAAGGAGTTTCTATAAAAACGACTGACATTAATTGTGAAAACATCAATCAGATTATCTAATTCACCGGGATGATGATCCAGGTATTCGAGATAATTATCAAAATTTCTGCAATTGGTGCTGTAAACTCTTTTTTGAACCCTGCGTTCAAGCATTGATGTACGGTATTCGGTAAAGTCGAAACCTCTTTGCTCTTTCAAAAGGTTCAGAATATTTTTTATTTCTTTCAATTTCGTATTTCGTATTATGCCATTCAGTAGTCATTTGCCCAGCTGGGCCAGGAAAGGGTGTTGGATGCTTTTTCACCCCCGGACTGAAGTCCGGGGCTATTCATCATCCAAATTAAATCCCGTTTTTCCTGTTTCCTGTCTCCTGTCTCCTGTCTCCCGTCTCCTGTCTTCCTGTCTCCCGTTTCCCGTCTCCCGTCTTCCTTTTATCTGTTATCTGATATCTTATTTTCCAGCTCCTTAACCTTATCCCTAAGCTCCTTTATCCTGAATTCCCTCCCGACAAAAAGTTTATTAAAATATTCCAGTTTCTCATTTTTTTCTTCGAGTTCGGCTGTCCGTTCTTTAACCATCTCTTCAAGGTGTTCGCGGTGTTTTCTCAATTCCTCTTCCGCTTTCTTACGCTCGGTGATGTCCCTTACTATGGCATGAATATATTCACCGTCGGAAAGCATCATTTTATTCAATGATACTTCTGCATCAAATGGTGAGCCATCTTTTTGTTGATGAGCCCATTCAAAAAATTGCGGTTCTCCAGCCAGGGTAGCATTTATTTTTTCCAGGGCTTTTTCCGAGGAAAGTCCTCCATCGGGTTGATACTCAGGTGAAAATTCTATTGGTGAGTGTCCTACAATTTCATCCACCATACAACCAAACATCTCCAATGTTTTAGGATTGCATGCTATAAATCTATTGTTTTGCATTAAGAAAACAGCATCATTGGCAGATGTATAAAGGCTCCTGTATTTCTCTTCACTCTCACGAAGCGCTTCCTCCGCCTGCTTGCGCTCGGTAATGTCGCGGGCATAAACGGCAACCGCTGTTACTTCTCCCGCAGGATTAAAAACAGGATGAACATGTGATTCGAATACGCCAGCTGCTGATTTATCTTCGAATTGTACCGACTCACCCGTCCTGAAGACCTTATCCATTGCCGCTTTCCTTTTGTGTATTGATTCATGTCGGGTATAATCAAAAACGCTTTTACCAACAATGTCATCTATCTCTAAGCCCAATCTTTTTGCATAGCCCTCATTCGTAGAGAGAATGATTCCATTGCTATCAAGCAGATGTATTACATCGGGACTAGCATCAAGAATAGCTCGTATCTTCTCCTCGCTTTCTTTTAGCATTATTTCTGCCTGCTTGCGTTCGGTGATGTCCTGCGAAACGTTAGCCAGAAACTGTGGTTCTCCTGTATCAGGATCCTTGACGGTGAATGTTATCGCATGTACGTCCGTGAGTACACCGGTTTTCATGTTGCGATATTGCAGGTCTCCCTCCCATGTTCCCCTCTTCATCAGTGCTGGTAGAAGTTCCTTCTCTACCAGCCCTATCAAATGATCGGGAATAACCTCCATGATATTCACATTCTCTACTTCATGAGGTTCTATACCCAGCATTTTGCCCCCAGATTCATTCAGAAAGGTCATCCTGCCATCGAGGGTACCGAGGTTGACAAGCTCGCTGCTGTGTTTCACTACCGCTGCAAGTTTCTGCATTTCCACTTCAGCCTGCTTGCGTTCGGTGATATCTCTGGTAACAGCAAGAAGCTGCTTCCCTGCAATATTTATATTACTTTGCATAAAACGCCAATCACCAGCTTTATTTTTAAAGCGAAATTCAATTATTTCATTAATAGGTGATTCCTTTCCCATCAGAAGTTTTTTAATCTTTAAATTAACATATTTCTTCAACAAAGGAAATAGTACTTTTTTATCCTCAGGATGTATAAAATCGAAAAAGGACTTTCCAAGCAGATCTTCCGGGTCATAACCAAGAACGGATTTTACTGAAGGGCTTACATAGATATATTTTGCCTTAAGATCAAATGTTGTTATACCGATATTATCACTTGTGTTCTCTGCAATTATTTGAAAAAATTCTTTATTTTTTTCCAACTCGGCAATTTTAGCTTTTAAAAGAGAATTCTCCTTTAAAAGCTGTTCTTTGGTTTTTTCGATATTTTTCATTTTTAATGTTTTGTGTTTCAGCCCCCCGCCTCCCCCGGACTGAAGTCCGGGGCTAGTCAAATTAAATCCTGTCTTCCCGTTTCCTGTTTCCCGTCTCCCGTCTTCCTTTTATCTTTTATCTGATATCTTTTCTTCAAGCTCCTTAACCCTATCCCTTAGCTCTTTTATCCTGAATTCCCTCCCAACAAAAAGTTTATTAAAATGTTCCAGTTTCTTATTTCTCTCTTCGAGTTCGGCAGTACGCTCCTTGACCAGTTCTTCAAGGTGTTCGCGGTATTTTCTCAGTTCTTCTTCCGCTTGCTTGCGCTCTGTAATATTGATATCTGCCCCCCTGTAACCAAGCAGGTTCCCGTTGTTATCAAGAATAGGAACCCCGCTTGTTGAAAGCCAGACAATTTTACCGTTTTTGGTTACGTTACGATTTATAAATTCCCGGAACGGTTGTCTTTGTTTGAACACTCCAAATGCAGCATTCTTTAATTCTTCTCGGTCTTCTGGATGAAATAAGTCATAAAAATGTTTTTTATCAACTATTTCTTCAAGCTTATAACCAAGCATATTTCCCATTACCTGACTGGCAAAGGTGTACAAACCATTTGAATCCACTTCCCATATCCATTCCTGAGAATTTTCAGTTATTTGCCTGAAACGCTCCTCGGAATTTATCAATCTCTCCTCCACCCGCTTGCGCTCGGTGATGTCTCTGTTTACGGACAAGGCTGCATTTACATTATTAAAATCGATCATAATAGTTAACACATCAGTCCAGTATTCGGAACTGTCTTTTCGCCTTTTTTTCTCGGTAAATCGAATACTTTCCTGGCCTCTCAATTTTCCCTCTCTTTCTTTAAATATTGCCTTATCAAACGTGTCAATTGACAAATCTTTTAGGATATTCATCTCCAGTAATTCATTTCTATCGTAACCTGTTTGCCTCTCTGCCGAAATATTCACGTCAAGAATCTGTCCGGGGTTTTCGCCTCCAATACGTGTAATGAAAATAGCATCAGGAATCGCATCAAATAATCGTTTAAATTGTTCTGCGCTTTTTTGAAGTTCATTTTCTGCTTTTTTTCGTTGTGAAATATCATTTAAAGCAGTAACCCGGATTTTACGGTCTTTGTAATTTATCATCTTACCTCTTATTTCAGCCGGAAAAACAGTGCCATCCTTTCTCATGGCCAAAGCTTCATATGGTTTTTCATACCCAGAAAGCATGTTCTTTTTGACCAGGTCACGGCTTTGCGGAGCAACCCAATCTGTACCGGGCTTCCCAATGGCTTCTTCTAACGTGTATCCAAACATCTGCTGCGCTGCAAAATTCTGATCAAAACAGATTCCCTTATCAAAAAAAGCGATTGCTTCAAATGATGCCTTTGAATACGCATGAAACCTGTTTTCGCAATCTTTTAAATTTTCCTCAGCATTCTTAAGCCCACTTACATTTTCTTTTTGAAGTTCAATCTCCAGTTGTAGCTTTTTTATTAGTTCTACTAATTCAGTCTTACTTTTGTCTATTAAATATTCCATAATTTTTCACTCTCCATTATTCGTTTTCATGCAGTTCTCTGCAATCAGCAATTATTACGCTATAAATATACTAACATTTCTTCATCCGGGCGCAAAGATATTTCAAACAAGTAAAAAACAAAACAAAAAATAAAAAAGTTCTCATTTTCCTATTTTTTCATGTCATTTCGTGTTTTTTACTCTTTTTCATGTTTATAATTCAAATTGCTTTTTATACTAAACTATTTTATCTGATTGATTTTCAGCTCTTTTAAAACATACAGCATGATTGAAAAATTTTTGGCATAATAGTTGACCTCATAATGCCAAAAGATAAAAAGATGAAAGCAGACGATATGATCACCATCATTAAGAGGAAAAAACTCCAGAGATACATACAAATTTCAAAAGACAATTATGTATTACCTGATCTGAGAAGTTATTACACGCAGGTTTTTCCATCTAATAATTACGATTCTGATTTTTTGACATAAAGTGAATTTTGGGTTAATAAATGTTTCATAATGAATTTTCTATCCTGGTAAGGAAAGGCGCGGAAATCTCGCGTAGGAAAGGGTTACATTGATAGGGTGAAAAGCAAGTTCCAGGACTTGCTTTTTTAAAATCAACTAATAATAATCAAAATAATAACGTTCAGGCCTGGTTGAACGATCTATGTGAAACCGCGATTATTTAAAAGCAAGTGCCAGGGCTTGCTTTTTTAATTACCCCACACACAACAGTTGCAACACTCGATATTTCCAACCTTCAAAACAAAGCTATCAAGCATAGCATTGTGTTTTATACTATTATCTATTTTCATCTCTTTTAAGGTCTTACATTATATTTCGTGTTTCATATTTTTTCATCAATTTTTATCGGCCAATTCTATTATCCTGTGTTTAAGGCACTTATAGTGTGAATAAGCAATATTTATGTAAATGGCACAGTAATTGTCATTACTTTTTTAAATCTTAAAATCATGATTACCCGCAAGCCCGAATCTTATCTGAAATTTCTAATCATAACCCTTTTCGTATTAGCTACAGGGTTTGATTCATTTGCCGACTCAAAATGGGTGGAGATTACATCTGCAACCCCTGCACCAGCAAAGACCAATCTTATTCAATCAAACATTCAAATTTCGACTGTTGAGTTTACGCTGGAAGGTTTTTTATTGAATGAGTTTACTGTTCAAAATCAATCCTACCATAACATAAGGGTAGAAAATGCTGTACCTCTATTAACCGAAGGTTATCCCGATCTGGTCAGCCTGTCCACATCAGTAATTATACCCGACAAAGCCGGAATGGTGGTAAAAGTTACTTCAACTGACTATATCGATTATGAAAATATAAACATTATTCCTTCAAAAGGTTCCATAGACCGTAACACAAACCCGAATGATAAAGAAATAGCATTTAGCAATGTGTACCAAACAGATGATTTCTATCCTGGAAAATTAGCAGAAACAGAAACTCCATACATTTTAAGAGATTTCAGAGCTCAAACAATTATAGTTTATCCATTTCAATACAATCCGGTCACAAAAATTCTTCGCGTATATCATTCAATGACCGTTGAATTAATTGTCGCAGATGAAAATGGAGAGAACCCTATGGAGCACCCGTCAGCATTGCAAAATTCATCAATAGAATTCAACAGGATATATTCCCGTCAATTTATAAATGCTTCAGAAATGACGGAATCCCTCAGGTATACCCCGGTTGCGGAGGCAGGAAATATGCTTATCATTGCTTACGGGCCATATAAAGAAGCCATGGGCCCATTTATCGAATGGAAAATCCAAAAGGGTATTGCCACAGAAATGATTGATGTATCAGAGATTGGGGATGCCAGCGCGATAAAAGAATTTGTAAGAAATTATTACACTCAAAAAGGACTTACCTATTTACTTCTGGTAGGTGATGCTGAACAGGTTCCAACTTACCAGGCAGCTAATGGCGCATCAGATGTAAGTTATGGATATGTTGCCGGCAACGACCATTATCCGGATCTTTTAGTGGGCCGTTTTTCAGCAGAAAGTGTTGATCAGGTAATGCTACAAGTCAATAAATCAATAAACTACGAAAAAAATCCGCTTCAAAATAATGATTGGCTGACAACAAACATCGGCATTGGCTCTGATCTTGGGCCCGGTGATGATAATGAACTCGACTTTGAACATGTCCGCAAAATGCAAAATGACCTGTTGAATTTCACTTACAAGAATGCATATGAATTGTTTGATGGTAACCAAGGGAATAATGATGCCAATGGAAACCCATCTAAAGCAATGGTCGTTGAAAACATAAACTCAGGTGCAGGGTCAATTTTATACACAGGAATGGGAAACTTCACCAAAATGGGCACCTCAAACTTTTCAGTATATGAAATAAATAAACTGACAAATTGGGACATGCATCCCTTTTTTATTGCGGCCGGATGCAATTTGGGTGATTTTGTAAATAAAACATGCCTCGCTGAAAGCTTAATGAGGGCTTCTCATAATTCAAAGGCAACCGGTACAGTTGCTGCATTGATGTCAAGTGCAGTGCAAAGCTGGTTTCCCCCGATGAAAGCACAAGACGTAATGGTCGATATTCTTGTGGAAAGCGGCAATGGAAATGTCAAAAGAACTTTTGGCGGTATAGCCATGAATGGATGCATGGCTATGAATGACAAATATGGCATGGGTGCATATCCGGTGACCGATACCTGGAATATTTTTGGAGATCCCTCACTGGAGATAAGAACAGACAATCCATCAATCATGGAAGCATCACATAACGATGTTATCTCAGTGGAATCATATGGTGTAACAATTTATGCGGATGTGGACAATGGATTTGTATCATTATCATCAGGAAACAAAATTCTGGGGCAAGCTACCATCTCAAACGGGCAAGGTGAGGTTCTCTTTGATCAGGTGTTGGAAACCGGAAGTATAACGGTGGTTATTACCGCTTTTAATTACATCCCTTATTTCGGAGAAATAACTGTTATCGCCCATCCCACTTCAACTCAGGGACCTGTACCAGCAAATCATCTGAACATGGTATCCCCTTATTCATCCCTTCACTGGGAAAAAGGAATCGGTGGCACACCCGATTATTATAAAATATACCTTGGAACTGATAACCCACCAACAAACATGATTAATGGTGTTATCATTTCAGACACTTCAATTATCCCCGAAGCAATTTTTGATTACAGTCAAACATATTACTGGAAAGTGGATGCGGTTAACGACCATGGTGAGGCTGAAGGAGATATCTGGGAATTTACAACTATCAGGCCACCTGATGAAACATTTGAGAACAGCAATCCTTCTGATTTTGGCTTTGGGTCACGTAGCTTCTGGACTTTCGAAGGAGATGCTCCCTGGGAAATAGACTGTAGCATATCGTTTAACGGATCATATTCTTTAAAATCGGGGACCATTCAAAATCAGCAATACTCCTCCATCAGTTTTGAATCCAATAACACGCATAACGACTTTGTTGCTTTTGGGTATAAAGTTTCTTCAGAAGAAGGAAAAGACAAGTTGCAATTTCTGATTGATGGGCATATCATGGGGGAATGGAGTGGTGAAATTGACTGGACACAGGAAAGCTTTCCTGTCCCATCAGGATCTCATAAACTGGAATGGAAATACATAAAAGATGAAATGAATTATGGAGGTAGCGATTGTGTGTGGATCGATGACATCTATCTTCCCCTGAATACTCAGATTATGGTAATGGCAGGGCAGGATGAGGCCATATGTGAAGGCAACAATTATGTAGTACCGGGGTTTGCACAACATTATAGTTCTGTCAGATGGTCAACATCTGGTACGGGGAGGTTTACCGATCAATCAGAAGTGTCTCCTCTGTATGTTCCCAGCCCCAGAGATCTTGATGCAGGAGAGGTTATTTTGACAATATACGCCGAAAATGTCTATTCTAGTACTAGTACTATGGATGAAATGACATTAAGTTTCAAACCTTTACCGGAAATAAATATTCCAACCGACACAATAATAACTCCCGGTGAAAATATTTATTTAGATGTTTACGCGTCAGATATTGAAAATTACTTATGGCTACCTGACGGACAAACTACTTCAGGCATAGACTTCTATTCATCTGATTACGAATTAGGAACGCACACGTTAAAGGTATATGTGGTAAACAGTTTTGGGTGTGTAAATCACAAATTCATAAATATCACCATTGAAAATGAGTCGAATGAGATAAATGACAACCTATCGCTTAATATTTACCCGAATCCCAGTAACGGTGAAGTGTATTACGATTTGAATGCAACGAATAATGATCAGGTTCGCCATATGGTTTTCAATCAAAGCGGTGCATTGGTTTATGAATCTGAAAAATTTGACATTAAAGAAAACTACTCCGGAACTATCGATCTGACGAACCTTCCTCCGGGAATATATTTCATGAATACAATAGGAACCGAAGCCTCTACCTCAGAAAAGATAATTATCCAATAAACAGCATCAAAAAAACCTCCCATCATCCTGGTTAGGAGACCAATTTTGAGGAGAGAAAAAGCAAGTGCCAGGGCTTGCTTTTTTTTTCTTGTTGTGATCCCGAAGGGACTCGAACCCCCAACCTTCAGAACCGGAATCTGACGTTCTATCCAATTGAACTACGGGACCAGGTTTTTTCTGTTGGTTTTGCAAAAGTATGAAAAAGAAAGGCGAAAGACGAAAAACGAGAAAAGAAAAGCGAAAGAAAAGAGAAAGATGAAAAACGAGAAGAGAGAAGAGAAAGAAAAGAGAAAGACGAAAAACGAGAAGAGAGAAGAGAAAAGAGAAAGACAGGGGAAATATTAATAATTAAATAAAAATCAAAAATATATCATTTTGGAGGGGTATGAATTGTGTTTTTTCGGATAAACAGGATGAGAGCTAATATGATCTAATACAATTGTATCATGGAAAAACGGTTGACAGATTTTGCAATAACAATCTTATTTCTAATTAAAGATTTGAAAAATTGTTATGAAGCCAGGTATCTGGGTCAGCAAATAATTAGATCAGGAACCTCTACTGCTCTCAATTTTGGTGAAGCTAAAAGCTCAGAATCCAGAAAAGATTTTATACATAAAAGCTCAGTTGTCCTCAAAGAACTAAGAGAAACCTATGTTAATATTAACATCCTGGAAAAAGCCCGCTTACATAATCACCCGGAAAAACTTCAAGTAATAAAAAATGAATGCAATGAGCTTATTTCCATCTTTGTAAAGAGTATAAATACTGCCAAAAGCAACTTATAAGTTTTTTTCGCCTTCGTTTTTCGCCTTTCGCATTTTTCTTTTCGTTTTTCGTTTCTCGCTTTTCTCTTTTCTTTCCTCGTCTTTCATATTTTTTGGTTATTTTTGACACCCACTAAATAACATGCTGTAACCTTTAAAATTATTAAAAAAATGTCAGAAAAAATATTTAATAAAGTAGCTCCCGGTGTTGTTACCGGTGATGACGTTCAGGAAATTTTCAGGATTGCTAAGGAAAATAATTTTGCATTACCTGCAGTTAACGTCGTCGGCACCGACTCAATCAATGCTGTGATGGAAGCTGCCAGGGAGATGAACTCACCTGTTATCATTCAGTTTTCAAATGGAGGCGGGAGTTTTTATGCAGGAAAAGGTGTTTCAAATGAGAATGAACGAGCTGCCATTGCCGGCACTGTTTCCGGTGCATACCATATTCATCAGATAGCGTCTCTTTATGGGATTCCGGTGATTATTCATACCGATCATGCAGCTAAAAAATTATTGCCATGGATTGATGGATTACTTGATGCCGGTGAATCGTTTTACAAAAAAAATGGAATTCCTTTGTTTAGCTCGCATATGCTGGACCTTTCTGCCGAACCAATCGAAGAAAACATAGCAATAAGCCTAAAATACCTTAAACGAATGAGCAAGATCGATATGACATTGGAAATTGAGCTTGGGATTACCGGTGGCGAAGAAGATGG
Organism: Bacteroidales bacterium; assembly: GCA_023133655.1. Taxonomy (GTDB): domain Bacteria; phylum Bacteroidota; class Bacteroidia; order Bacteroidales; family JAGONC01; genus JAGLWB01. The sequence continues at coordinate 10,395 of JAGLWB010000316.1, read as the reverse complement.
CGTTGATAATACCGGGATCGATAGTTCCAAGTTATATACGCAACCCGAACATGTTGCCTATGCTTACGAAGAGTTGATGAAGATCAGCGATCGATTTACTATTGCTGCCTCATTTGGTAATGTACATGGTGTTTACAAACCGGGGAATGTAAGGCTGGAGCCGGTTATCCTGCATAATTCACAAAAATACATTCAGGAAAAATATAATACAGGCCTAAACCCTGTTAACTTTGTTTTTCATGGTGGCTCCGGATCTCCTCAAGAGAAGATACGTGAAGCTATTTCATATGGTGTAATTAAAATGAACATCGACACAGATACGCAGTGGGCGTTTTGGGCCGGTGTTAAAGGCTACTATGAAAAAAACCGTGATTACCTGCAAGGCCAGATAGGCAATCCTGAGGGAGATGACAAACCAAATAAAAAGTACTATGACCCACGGAAATGGCTACACGCAGGTGAAATTTCTTTGGTTAACCGCTTAAAAGAAGCGTTTGAAGATCTTAATGCCGTTGATAGAAACTAGTTTAAAGTTCAAAGTTCAAGGTTTAAAGTTCAAGGTTTAAAGTTTAAAGTTCAAGGTTTATACTTGGTGCCTTTGTATTTAGAGTTGGATAAGTACTTTATTAAACCACCAACTAATTTTCCAATCTCAACTGTAAGATTGTATATTTCACGGAATTGAGTTTCTGAAATATATTTCAGGTCCTTTGCTCTGTATAACTGCGACCTGACTTCCCCTATAGATCCTTTCGCAATAAACAGAAATTGAATGAATTCTTTGTTTCCTCCTCTTTCGAACCCTTCAGCAATATTATCCATAACCGAACCACTGGCTCGAGTAATCTGGTCCTTAAGTCCAAAATCTTTAGAAAAATTCCGTAGAAATGTAATCTGATATATTTCATTGGATAGTATTCTTGCCCTCTTCCAAGCTTCAATCTCCTCAAACCTTTCAATCGTCGACATTAATTACTTAACGTAAATTTTTAAAAAAATGGATTGATGAAAATAAAAAGTTAATACATCCAAAAAATTAGCATCCATATTTTATTCCCTCTTTGTTTATCCAATTTTTCAATTTTTGTGACCCTGTTTTATTTATTTTTTATATTTAAAATAAAACAACATGCACTATCACACAGTGATAAACAAAAACAAAGTTGTTAACCTTGAACTTTGAACCTTGAACTTTGAACTTTGAACTACCGTGAAAGAGTCCGAATGTACTCCTTAGCATGAATACTAAGAACCGGTATTGGCGAGTGATTGATCATCTGTTGAGCATAAGGGCCGAGCCATAAATTAGCTGTTTTTTTCTCCTGTTCTGTCATGATGGAAATGAGATTAGCCTCAATGGCGGTTGCATACTTAATGGTGTCATTGGTAATATTATCAACCTCGATAACCTCATGGTTGTAAACTATTTCATTCTCTTGCAGGTATTCAATTACCTGTTCGGAATATTTATCCACCCGGTCTCTAACTGCCTGTACATGCGTTGAATACAAAGATAGGATGTATATTTTTGCATCAAAATATTTTGCTATCAACGATGTAAAGGGGACTTTCTGACGTGTTTCTGTTGTGCTGTCGATAGGTAAAACTATCTTAGTTAGGTTCCGGTCGATTTTTATACCTCCTCCGATAGTTATGGTCGGGCAAGCAGAGGCTGAAACAAGTTTTTGGGCATTACTTCCAATCCAAAACTCCTCAAAGCCAGATGAACCATGTGTACCTGCTACAACAAGGAAAGCATCATCTTCTTTCACCTGTTTGATTATCTCCCGATAAACTTTACCCGTTCTGATATTGTATTCAATAACATTGTTTTTTAGATTCGGCTGGTATATACTGATCATTTCTTCAAATCGACTCCTTGCATCGGCAATTGCCTCTTCCGGATCTTTAAGTGCTACCGATTTTTCCTGGATAGCCTTGTTTACAAAAACCATTTTTATGTCTGATTTAGATTTTTGGGCAAGTGAAAAAGCATGTTCAAATGCATTAATTGAACAATCTGAAAAATCAACGGCAACGACAATTACTTTTCTCATTTGATTATCTTTCTATTTAAAATCAGTTAACATCCAACGGGTCTATTTCATCTTTTATTACAAAGGCATTGGGGTAGTTTGCTTTAATCATCGTAAGAAATCCTTCTGCTTCCATACGTGAACGAAAAGCACCAACCCTAACGCGATAATAAGGTTCATTAAACGTAACAGAAACGTAATAATCAGGATATTTCTCTATAAAATTATCCCTTGCATCATAAGCATTATGTTTAGAATTATTCCCTGCATCAAAAAAAATTTGAATCTTATAACCTTCAATTGTTTTGAATTGCTTATTTAAAAATATATGCTTTTTAATCAGTGTATCAATTCGGCTGTCCTGAATAACCTCAAGTTGACCGGATAAACCCTGAGCTTCCTGAGCCTTTAAAGCCATTCCAAAAACAGAAACGAAAAAAAAACCTATTGCAAAAATAATCCTTAACATAACATATTAACGTTTCTCAAATGTCCATATTTCATTCGGATGAATACTTAATACAGGTATCGGTGAATTATTTACCATTTGCCTTGCATATTCACCTAATAATATATTTGCCTCAGTGGTTTCCTGTTCTGTCATAATAGAGATCAACTCTGCATCGATCTTGCTGGCATAGTTGAGCGTACATTGGGTAACATTTTCAACAATCATTGACTCCAGAATGCATTTTACCTTCAGTTTTTCCATCAACTTTTTTGCATCATTAGCTGCTATGTCAACTTTATTCCTAATAGCCATAATTACTGTAGAATACAAAGCAAGAATATGGACTTCCGCATTGAACGACCTGGCTACCCTGGCAATATAGGGAACTTTTTGGATTGTATTTCTTGTATTATCAATGGGGAGTACAATTTTTTGAATTTTTTTATTTAAATCAAACTGATGTCTAACAGTAATAACAGGACAAGGTGCGTTAATAACGATCCTGTAGGCATTGCTGCCAATCCAAAACTCTTCAAAACCAGTAACGCCATGAGTTCCGGCAACAATTAAATCTGCTTTGTGTAGCCTGGCTTGCTGGGCAATTTCAAAGTAGACTTTGCCTTTTCTTAGTTTATATATTAACTTCCCATTTGCTAAACGACCCCTGCGCTGTTCCAGTAATTCTTCAAAATTTCGTTTTGAATCCTCTCTGACCTCACACCCCCCATCTGAAAAAATTGACTCGTTAGAGGTTTGATTATCAACCCAAACCATCATCACATCCGCTTTTGTACTGTTTGCTACATTGATAGCATAGTCAAGGGCATGTAAAGATGTCTTAGAAAAATCAATTGCTACAATTATTAGGGTCATAATCACAGATTTTGAAAAGATTTTTTGTAAAAATAACATTTTTTTTAAAAACTCAGTCATTGATAATTTTCTTTTTTGCTATGATGGATGAAAAAAAAATCGATTTTGACCTGAAATTTATTGTCATAAATTTCAGGTTCGTTTCATTCAATGTGTATATTTGCTTTATTATTTATTTAGGTGTTATTATTCTGGTTATTTTTCCACTATCCGGATACCATAATTATAGTATTACTTTATGAACGAAAATCTTGACGCAACCGGCGAACATTTAACAAAAGATGAACTGGAACTTGAGATGGTATTACGCCCATCTGACTTTATTAATTTTTCAGGGCAACCAAAGGTTGTGGAGAACCTAAAAATATTCGTTGCAGCCGCCAATCAACGTAATGAAGCATTGGATCATGTATTACTTCATGGCCCTCCAGGCCTCGGTAAAACAACTTTATCACACATTATTGCAAATGAACTTGGTGCTAATATTAAAGTCTCTTCAGGGCCGGTGTTGGACAAACCGGGTGATTTGGCCGGGCTCTTAACCAGTTTAAATGAACGGGATGTGCTTTTCATTGACGAAATACACCGGTTAAGCCATATTATTGAAGAATACCTCTATTCAGCCATGGAAGATTATAAAATCGATATCATGATTGATTCAGGACCAAATGCGCGAAGTGTACAGATAAAACTTAACCCCTTTACACTTATCGGAGCCACCACAAGATCGGGTATGCTCACAGCTCCTTTAAGGTCAAGGTTTGGAATTAACTCACGTTTATCGTACTATAATGCGGAAACGTTGGAAAAAATTATCCATCGATCAGGTAAAATTCTTCAAGTGGATGTAAAACCGGATGCTGTTTCGGAAATTGCGCGAAGAAGCAGGGGAACACCACGAATTGCAAATCTATTACTTAGAAGAGTTAGGGATTTTGCCCAGATTAAAGGAGATGGGACCATTGATATTGAAATATCCAAATATGCTTTAAATGCACTTAACGTTGATAAAAACGGGCTCGACGAAATGGATAATAAAATCTTATCAACAATCATCGATAAATTTAAGGGGGGGCCCGTGGGCCTTTCAACTATTGCAACTTCTGTTAGTGAAGAAACCGAAACCATTGAAGAGGTTTATGAACCATTTCTGATAAAGGAAGGTTTTCTTGTCCGTACGCCAAGAGGAAGGCAGGTTACGCAACGTGCTTATGAACATCTTGGTAGAATACCATCATCTGAACAAAAAAATCTGTTTGATTAAAAAGCCACCCTCCAAGTAGGTGCCTTTGAATTGCACCAAATGGGCGCTTTATTAAATAGTGATCAAGGAATAATGGAAAAATGGAATAATGGAAAGAAAAAACATTAATAGAGGGTTTAAACAATTACGAGTTTGGAATAATTCAATTGAATTGTATATCCTTACATGTAAGTTATTGTCAAAAACCCCGTATGAACTGAAGAAAACAGTATCTAATTGTATTGATTCTTCTCATAGTATCAGTAGAAATATTGCAGAAGGATATTCAAGACGAAGTATAAAGGAATATCTTTATTTTTTAAATGTAGCATTGGGTTCTAGTGGAGAATATCATTCTTGCATAATTAGTTTCTATAAAGCAAACCAGATAACAAAGGTAGAATTTGAACAAATGGATAAACTTCATTATAAAACCGAAAATGAGTTAATCCAATTAATAAAATCTTTACAAAAGAAAATGAAGGAGGGTAATTGGGATGATACATTTTAACAAATTCAAAAGGATTAATTGTGACTTTTCACATTTAAATCCATATTCCCTGCCCGTCCTGTCAGGCGGGCATTATTCCATCATTCCAACATTCCAATATTCCAACATTCTTCATCATGAATAACCAATAAATACCAACCCATTGGGAATAAATCAAGTACTGTTCTAATGAACGGACATAAAAAAAAAGAATTAACATCCTTTATCAAATCTTCAGCATCTAATTTAGGGTTTTCTTTTTGCGGAATCTCAAAAGTGAGAGAGCTTGATGAGGCATCCTCCAGACTAAAAGAGTGGTTGAAGGGAAAAATGCATGGAAAGATGCATTACATGGAGAACCACCTGAATAAAAGATCAAACCCATTTTTACTGGTCGAAAACGCCAAATCGGTTATTTCGGTGCTTTATAATTATTATCCTTCCAGCCCATTACCCTCAAAAAACCATTATAGGATTTCAAAATACGCTTACGGCACTGATTATCACTATATTATTAAAGACAAACTGAAACAAATCATTGAACAACTACGATCAAAAACAGGCCATTTGGAAGCAAGAGCCTTTGTTGATAGTGCTCCGGTGCTTGAAAAAGCCTGGGCTCAAAATGCAGGCTTGGGTTGGATTGGTAAAAACAGCTGTCTGATAAATCGAAAAAAAGGATCATTTTTTTTTATCGGGGAAATAATTACAAATCTGGACCTTGAATACGACACTCCGGAAAAAGATCGATGTGGTAGCTGTCGGCTTTGCATTGAGGCATGCCCAACCCACGCCATTGTCGAGCCCTACGTGGTTGATGCCAGAAAATGCATTTCATACCTGACGATAGAAAACAGAGATGAATTACCTGAAAAATATATAAACAAATTTGAAAATTGGATATTCGGATGTGATATTTGTCAGGATGTTTGCCCATGGAATCGATTTTCTGATCCACACAAGGAACAAGAATTTTGTTTTTCACCGGACCTGGCTTCAATGACAAAAACGAAATGGGAAAAATTAGCAAAAAAGGAGTTTGACATAATTTTTAATAAATCAGCCGTCAAAAGAGCAAAATTCAGAGGATTGAAAAGAAACATTGATTTCTTGAAAGAGGACTAATTCCTGGCAAGAAAATTGTAATTTTACCAATAATGAAAGTCATTAAACAGATAACTCTGTTCCTTTTTGTTATTGCATTCGCTGACTTTATAGCTGCACAAGGTCCAATTGAATTCAATATTGGGCCACCACTTGAGTACCCATCCAATAATGTAATAACGTCTTTGTTCGTTAAAGACTCAAGCCATTATTATATTTTACGACTTGGTAACAAGGCTTGTTTTGATTGTAAAAGTGGCAACATCGATGCCTATTTCGAAAAATTTGATAAAAACCTACAGCATACCGAATCTATTCCTATTAAGATAGATCCATCTTACCAGTTGAGAAAACCCCTTCCAAAAAAAATTTTTCTTGTAAATAACCATATTTATGTTTTTGCTGATGAAGTCTTTTATGCGAGCAAATCAACCCGTAGCTATTTACTTATGTTCGATATGAACGGACGGTTAGTTAAAGATCCACTGTTATTAGGAGAAATCCATAAAATCAATATCCCCTCAAATAATGTATTTGAATCAGAACCGAATGATTTTTTTTCACTTTCTTTGTATGAAACCAACTCTTCTTCACAGTTTTTATATACCCAGTCATTTCCTCCGGGTGGAAGCGATAAAACAACAATTAACATTAAGGTTTTTAACACTGATTTCACCAGTGTATGGGAAAAACAGCTATCTCTTCCATCGCCCTCTGATTACACAGAGTTTTCTCAAATTATCCTTAATGGAGAGGAGGTGTTTTTTATTTTATCATTCCATCCCCCACTTGAGGATAAAATATATTACCTTGTCACATATAATAATATTACTGACCACCTTGCCTACTATGATTTTAACTTTGAGGATAAAAAAATTGAGGAAATTAGTGTAAAAATGCTTGAATCAGAAGCGATTAGTATTATCGGCCTTTTCAGCGAGCCCGAAGAAGATAACCTGATTAGCGGAATGTTTTTTCCCCTTTTTGACAAAGAAAATCAAACCTTGAGTGCCCGCGGTTCTTCACCTATCAAAACTGGACAATTCAAAACCATCACTAAAAAGGATTTAATAAATCTACATACTGAAAAGATGCATCAGCGAGCAAATGGGGATGTTGTTTACCTCGCTGAGCTCAAAAAACAGGAATTTAATACTTTCACCGATTCTGAAGGGAAATTTCATCTCAGTTCTTATTATCACTCTAACGATATTAAGATCATGTATTTTAAAAATGATGGTTCTTTGCAGTGGCAAATATGGATCCCAAAAAAACAATATTTAGTTGAGCCTGAACTATTGGGATTCTTTGATTTAATTATAAATGAAACGTTGTTTATCATCTATAATGATTCAAAAAAAAACCTATATGTTCATGATCCGGATCGCATTAAAAAAATGAGCAATAAGTTTGTTCTTACCGTTGCCCTGGTTGATCTGGAAACAGGCGAATATTCCAAGCGTTTATTGACGCAAAATGAAAATCGAAAAGGTGCCTTTGTGTTTAAGAAAGCCTACACGTATTACACAGGGAAAAACAGTTTGATAATGGTAGATTATAAAAATGGTTTACGGCTCGCAAAAATCACTTTTTAATGTTCCTGAACGTGTAATGAAACGTAAAGGAAAGAACCTCATTGTATTGTCCTTTCCTAAGAAAATAAGTATCTCCGGATGAACTATCCCTAACGGGGAAAAACATGGTATTGGAATACCGGACATTAAATTGTAACTTCTCAGAAATCCTGTAATAAAGACCTATGTTAAGGCTAAAATCCAACGGGTTAAATGGCTGCTCTAATATCCATCCGTCAGCTTCCTCGTATGAGTGAATCAAGTATCCAAGTGATGGGCCGGCTTCAAGTGTAAACTCTTTAATGTCATATTTATAATAACAATGAACCTCTACATAATGTAATCGAAGGATATAGCTACGAAGGTTAACAGAATCAGGATTTTCGCGGCTACCCTTCTGAACATAATCGAGCTCAAGCTGAAGTGAGGACCCCTCAGAAACATAAAGGTTTGTAAATAGCCCCAGGTACAATCCCGCTTTACTTGGCCCGGTAACGAAATCGCCTGATATTTCACTTGTACTGAGGCCGGCAATAAATCCTGCATTGAATTCCTGCCCATATACTATTGGTATGGTTAAAAGAGACAAAATGAAATAAAAAAAAAGGCGTTTCATTGAAATTCTAAATTTTGAATAAAAATAACAAATATATTTGTACCAGTTTTGGTTAATCTGAATAATTTGTCTGTTTTATTCGCAACCCCGGAAGTAATTGGTGAGCTATTAAATAGTGAATTACAATATAGAAACTTAAAAAGCATCAAAGATGAACACAGAGGACTTCAGAGTAATGATTGTGGATGACGAGAAAGATGTGCTGGAATTTCTTGGATACAATCTCAAAAAAGAAGGATACCAGGTTTTCAGTGCAAAGAATGGGTTAGAGGCTGTTGAGCTGGCAAAAAAAATCACTCCTCACTTAATTATTATGGATGTTATGATGCCTATAAAGGATGGCGTTGAGGCATGCCATGAGATCAGGCAATTTCCACATTTGGCCGATACAATCGTTCTTTTCCTCACTGCCAGAGGGGAAGATTATTCACAAATTGCAGGCTTTGAAGCGGGAGGAGACGATTATGTAACAAAACCCATCAAACCAAAGGTGTTGGTAAGTAGGGTTAAAGCACTGTTGCGTCGATATAAAAGTCCTGAACTATCTTCCGGATTGATAAAGTTAAATGAGATTACCATCGACAAAGAAAAATATGTTGTAATTAAAGAGGATAAAGAAATAACGTTGCCAAAAAAGGAGTTTGAACTGTTGATGCTCCTGGGATCGAAACCGGATAAAGTTTTTACAAGAGAACAGATACTTTCCAATGTCTGGGGAAATGATGTGGTTGTAGGAGGAAGAACTATTGATGTCCATGTCAGAAAAATAAGGGAAAAGTTAGAAATAAAAAATATTAAAACCATCAAAGGAGTTGGTTACAAATACCAGACTTCATGAAAAAATCAACTATTAAAAAGCTAGAATCATATAGGCGCGACTATATTGGAAATGTGTATCATGAATTAAAAACCCCCATTTTTAATATTCAGGGATATGTCTTAACCTTACTTGATGGGGGCCTGGAGGATCCTTCCATAAACAGGGAATATCTGTTACGGACAGAAAAAAGCATCAACCGTTTGATCGAGATCATTGAAGACCTGGAATCTATTTCCCGTCTTGAATCAGATGTAGTAACCCTCAACCTCGGGAAATTTAACATTTTCACCCTGGTCAAAGAGGTTATTGAACTTCTTGTGGTTAAAGCGAAAAAACGAAAGAACCGTATTTTTTTTGATGATATGAACAATACCCAGATCTTTGTTTATGCAGACAGGGAAAAGATACATCAAGTTCTATCCAACCTAATAGATAACGCAGTTAAATATGGCAAACAGAAGGATGGAGAAACCAGGATAAGTTTTCTTGATATGGGTGAAAATATTCTGGTCGAGATCACGGATAATGGGATGGGTGTGGAGAGAAAATATATACATCGTCTTTTTGAGCGATTTTATCGAACCGATGAAGGTCGTTCACGTGATCCTAACGGGACCGGATTAGGTCTGTCTATTGTTAAACATATCATAGAAGCCCACAATCAATCGATTAATATTCGAAGTACTTTTGGGGAAGGGACTACTATTACCTTTACACTAAAGAAAGCTGATTAATGTTATCTCTCACGTTCGATGGTGAAGCGCGTTGTAATTTTTTATTTCTTATTGTTTATTGTTTATTTTTCATTTTTGATTTTAATTTACAATTCTCGCAGCAGTTTCTATATCAGGCGGATCGAGGGGCAACGCCCCTTACGGTAATAGCACAGGGTGTAGTGAAACGAAACCCTGTGCTAAGGGATAAATATTTGATGCAAGCCCTGAAAGGGTGACACCCTCCACATAAAAAGTTGTTAGTCCACCCGCCTTTCAAGGCGTGGATTAAAAAGCAAGCTACGCGACCCTATTCAGGCTTGCATCATTGATTTATCCGAAATGATAAATGAGGAATATTTAATGAGAAATATTAATCAGGAATAAGCAATAACAAATAAAAAATGAGGAAGTCTTGTTAATATTTGGGGTGTCCCATCACAAAACAGGAGCTGATTAATGTTATCTCTCACGT
>JAGLWB010000315.1 GCA_023133655.1 Bacteroidales bacterium | reverse complement strand
CAGCCATTTTCCTGGTGGGATTTCTCTTTACATTATTCAAAAAAGGAGAAAAGAAAAATGAAGTGGATTAGAAAATGCATTTGTAGAAACAGGTAGATATATGAGTCGGGGGATAAAACATATTCAACTAAAGGTAAATTTGTTCCTGATATACCTGTGAAAAATACCTGAGAATATAAAAACATAAAAATAAATAGTTAATTGGACAAAAAACGATGAAAAAAATCATTCTAGCGTCTGTATTTTACTTCAGTATTACCATTTTATCAATGGGGCAAAAAACGGTTCCCGGAATGGTGGTGGGACATTCACATCCCGATACAAAGATTTACCTGGGTTCTCCCTCTATTCTGATCATGGATGTAGGAACGTATATTGCATCATACCAGCAGTTTGGTCCTGGATTCGGTAAGAAAAATTTGTGTTATACCTTTATTGTTGAATCAAAGGACAGGGGTAAAAGCTGGAAAAGAATTTCATCTATCAGGGGATTGTTCTGGGCCAACTTGTTTACTTTCCGCGGTGAGCTATACATATTCGGTACACAAATGCAGGATAAAGGAGGTTATGGTCCTCTGGTTATTAGAAAAAGTACCGATCAGGGTAAAACATGGACAAATCCTGTTGATGAAGAGCATGGTTTATTGAGGGTTGACCAGGAATACCATACAGCCCCTGTGCCAATGATCATACATAATGGAAGGATATTCAGGGCTGTGGAAGACCGGAATCCTCCCGAGCAATGGGGGGTCAATTTCAGATCCCTGGTGATTTCAGCTCCTCTGGATGCCGACCTTATGAAAGCAGCCAGCTGGACCACTAGTAATCGTTTGAGATATAATCAGGAATGGCTTGGGAGAGCCTGGCTGGAAGGTAACCTGGTAGTAACATCCAAGGATGATATTGTAAATATACTCAGGAATGATTTCCGCCCCGAAGGCGGACAAGCCTGTATTATTAAAGTATCAAAATACGGTGAAAAGGTGAGCTTTAATCCCGAAACCGGATTTATTGACTTTCCCGGAGGGTGCAAGAAGTTTACAATCAGGTATGATGCGGTCTCTGACAGATACTGGTCGTTAACCAATTTTATCCCTGAAGAATACAAAGGAGGGAATCCGGAACGGACGAGAAATACCCTGACGCTGATATCATCAAAAGATTTGAGAAGTTGGGAAGTGAATAAAATTGTATTACAGCACCCGGATGTAACCTATGTGGGATTCCAGTATGCCGACTGGCGTTTCGATGGTGATGACCTGATCACGTTGGTCAGGACTGCCTTCCCCGAACCCGATGGTACAAATGCACACAATTGTCACGATTCCAATTATATCATTTTTTACCGGGTTGAAAATTTCAGAGATTTTCAATCAGAAATAAGAAAATAACATAATCAAAAAAACAGTATTATTTGCCAGGTTTATAGAAGAAAAAAGTCTAACTATGATAAAGGACATGATCATGAATAAAACCAAAGCCCTATCGGGTTTATTTATAAGTCTGCTGTTTACAGGTATAGGAATGGCAGATGAAGGTATCCGATATGAAAGACCGAACATCATTTTT
>JAGLWB010000314.1 GCA_023133655.1 Bacteroidales bacterium | reverse complement strand
TTTGGGTATTGGATGTATCCGATCCCGCAGAACCGGATTCCATTGGTTTTTATGAGAAACCAGCTGCTGTAGGTCTCGATATAGTGGGCGATTATGCTTATATCTCATCTACATCTGGCATGATCCTTACTATCCTCAATATCTCTAATCCTGAAAATCCTACTTTTGTTTCAGAACTTGAAATCATTGGTGTTTGTCCTTGTGGAAACCAAATTATTGTAGAAAGTGGATATGCTTATATAGCTGGTGGAGCTGGTGGATGTCATATCATTGATGTAAGTGATCCCGTGAATCCTGTCTTTAATTTATCTGTTGATTTTGACGGATCGGTTACGCGTATAGCAACGATAAATCCTCAATATATTGTTATATCAGTATCAACTCCTTCTTCTATTGAAGTCATAGATGTGTCTGATCCTGATAATCCTTTTGTAGCAGCGAGCTATGGAGGAGGTGGTGATCTATTTGTGGATGGAGACAGACTGTTTGAAGTAAGCTCCAATTCTATAAAAATACAGGATATACAAGATCCATTGAACTTTGTACTTGAAGGAAGTATTAATGTGGAAGCTTATTATTCACGAGGAATTCAGGTCTCAGGTAATTTTGCTTACATAGTAGATATGGGAGATTGGTTTAATAGTGGACTTAATATTGTTGATATAAGTGATCCGTATAATCCTTTTCCCAGAGGAAATTATTCTATAGGATATCCCAGTTTCTGCACTATACTTGCTGTAAAAGATGACTATGCATATATTCCGGATATGATGAATGAACTCGTTGTGATCGTGGATGTTAGCAATCCTGATCTACCGGTGTATGCCGGAGAATATGCAGCAGCTGTAGAGGACTTATTTACCGGTGAACCATATACATATCTTGCGGTGGGCAACACTCTTCAGATAACGGATCTGCAGGTTCCCTCAAATCCGGCATTAATAAGTTTTATTACACTCGGTACAGAAAATGGCAGTAAAATATATGTAGATAACGGATACGCCTTTGTTGGAGATTCCGGAGGTGAAGTATGGATCGTGGATATAAATGAAAGTTTAAATCCCCAAATTGTTACATCTTTTACTGCTGTCGGGGAAGTAACAGGTATTTTTGTGGTAGAAGACTTACTTTATATTGTTTCTCAGGAACAACTTCAAATAGTTGACATCAGTGTTATCAATGTTCCCCAGATTGTCGGATCATATTTTGATGGTGATCTTTCCAGTTATTCGAATATCTATGTTAATGGAGATTATGCCTATATTGCAAACTTGATAGGCGGTTTCCTGGAAATAGATGTGAGCAATCCCAATGCTCCTTTTCGTGAGGAATTCTTTCAAACTGCAGGCTGGTGCAGAGGTTTAACTTACACAAACGATTACCTTTATGTCTCTACAGATTGCTCTTTTAATATCCTCAATAATGAACTTGTCGGAATTGATGATGATTTTAATTCTACTTGTAATGAAACAGAGTGTGAACTTTCAAATTTCCCAAATCCGTTCAATCAAACAACAACGATTTCTTTTTCAACCACAGGGATCATGGAGAACACAGAGTTGACGATATATAATTTGAAAGGGCAAAAAGTTAAATCTCTAATAGATCAAAATATGGAAGTAGGTCAGCATTCGGTAATTTGGGATGGTAAAGATAATTCCGGCAATGCTGTTAAGCCGGGAATTTACTTTTATCAGTTAAAAACAGCTAATAATTTTTCCAAAACTAAAAGGATGTTACTTTTAAAATAGAAAACAATGTTAGCCGGTAAACGGTTTTAAACCGCTAACATGGATGAAAATCTCACATGCGAACAGAGGGTAAATCTGTATCTGAGTTGTTTATCTGTTTCCATATCTGTTAATACCAGGACTGGGGATTTGTACCCATAATAATTTCAATCTTTTTTCACATTATTTAAATTAAAATTGTATATTTACTAAAAAAAAGTGAAATCACTTTCTGTACATTTTTCGCCGCTTTTTCTGATCATATTTGTGATATTTCAACTGTCCTTATCAGGCCAGGTTGTAATTAATGAATACTCTGTCTCGAATTTAAGTACAATTACCGATAATTATGGTAAATATGAGGATTGGATTGAATTATATAATTCAGGTAGTAATATTGTTGATATCAGTGGTTATTTTTTAAGTGATAATCCCTCGAATTCCACTAAATGGCAATTCCTTGAAGGTATTACAATTCAGGCAGGTGGATTTATTACGATTTGGACTTCGGGAAGAAATGAGGTTTCGGGCGGGCACTACCATACAAATTTTATGTTAACACAAACAAAAGATAATCCGGAATACATCATACTTTCAAGCCCTGATAGTGTTATTCTGGAACAATACCAGCTTCAGATTACACAAAATGGCCATTCAAGAGGACGAACTTCAAATGGTGCTATTGACTGGAGTATTTTTACTAACCCAACTCCCGGAAACTCAAATAACACTTCTACTCCATATTCAGCTTATGCTGCGAAGCCGGCCATGAACATGGATGCTGGATTTTATACAGGATCTATAACAGTGGAAATTACCACAAATGAACCGAATTCCGAAATCCATTATACAACTACTGGTTTTGAACCAACTTCTTCTTCTCCCGTTTATTCCGGCCCAATTAATATTACATCAACCACAATTGTAAATGCGCGAACCATCAGCAACAATAATAATATTTTAGATGGCCTAATAGAATTCAATACCTATTTTATTGATGTTACTCATCAATTGGCAGTTATGTCAACTTCAGCCGCACAGTTGGATAATCTCTTAAACGGAAATCAATTTTTAATGCCATTTGGTACTTTTGAATATTTTAACAAACAAGGTGAACGAACAACTTTTGGTTATGGCGAATTTAATAAGCATGGCCAGGATTCGTGGGTCCACGACCAGCGTAGCATCGACTATATCACCCGTGATGAATGTGGCTATAACTATGCTATAAGAGAAAATCTTATTCCATTAACTGACAGGGATGAATATCAAAGGATAATTATTAGAGCCGCCGGTGATGACAATTATCCCGGTATTGATACAAGCGCTCTTTTAAGAGATTATTTTGTACAAAATACAGCAGAAATGGGAGGAATGAACCTTGATGTACGCAAAGGAGAAAAAGGCCTTCTTTATGTTAATGGAATATTCTGGGGATTATATGGTTTCCGCGAGAAAGTGAGTGACCATGACTTTACTAAGTATTATTACGAGCAGGGCAAATACGATATTTATTATCTTATGCTTTGGGGTTGGGCCTGGGCCGAATATGGTGGACAGGCTGCATGGGATGACTGGAATGCACTGCGTGATTTTATCAAATACAATGATATGGGCAACCAGGATAATTTTGAATATGTTAAATCGCAATATGATTATACAAGCCTGGTTGATTATGTTCATATTAATTCGTTTGTGGTTTGTTCTGACTGGATAAACTGGAATGTAGGCTGGTGGAAAGGCAATGATCCCGAGGGTGGACACCGGAAATGGGGTTATATTTTATGGGATGAAGATGCAACTTTTGCACATTATATTAATTATACCGGAGTTCCGGGAATAAGCCCTTATGTATCACCTTGTTTCCCCGAAGGACTAACCGCTGATCCTGAAGAACACATTGTCATCCTCAATCAATTAAGGGACAATGCCGAATTTGACCAGTATTATATTACCCGCTATATCGATCTTTATAATACAGTGTTTCGTCCCGAAAAAATGATAAACTATTTGGATACCATTGCAAGTATAATGGCACCGGAAATGCCGGGGCATGTTGCCCGCTGGGGAGGCACTGTTAGTCAATGGGAGAACAATGTTCAAAAAATCAGAAATTTTATCACTAGCAGGCACGACTACCTCCCGGAAGGGCTTATTGACTGTTACAACCTGACCGGCCCTTATGAAATTTCAATTGATGTTGAGCCTGCAGGTGTTGGAAAAATACAACTCAATTCGCTTGAGCTAGAAGAATTTATTTGGGTAGGATCTTATTTTGGGGGAATTGATAACAAACTTAAAGCAATTCCTACTAACCCAAATTACGAATTTGACCAATGGATATTGAATAATCATACAGTTACTCCCTCTGATACTGTTGACGATGTCATTTTAGTTTTAAGTATGGGAGATTTTATTACTGCAAGGTTCAAAGAGAAAGAATTTGCAGATTCACTTATAATTAATGAAATCAATTATAATTCGGCAAATAATTTCGATACAAGAGATTGGCTTGAATTTTATAATCCCCATGAATATGAGTTAAACATAACTAACTGGGTTTTTAAGGATGATAATGATGAACATGAATTTGTATTCCCTGAAGGTACGCTTATTGAACCTTTAGGTTACCTGGTATTAGTCAGAGATTCATCGGCATTTAACGGATTTTTCCCCGACGTTGAGAATTATATCGGAGAATTTGATTTTGGAATTAGTAATAGCGGTGAACTGATAAGGTTATACAACAACGATGGAACCTTAATTGATACTGTACATTATGATGACCAGGAGCCATGGCCAACCGCTCCCGACGGGACAGGGCCTACGCTCGAATTAATAAACTGGCAATATGATAATGCCCTCCCCGAAAGCTGGATTGCCTCTGAAGATCATGGAACACCCGGAAAGGTGAATAGCTGCATTGTAAATATCCCAAAACAGGAAACGAAAATCTTTTCTTTCGTTATTTATCCTAATCCTTTTAATACTTCAGCTATTCTGCGAGTTACTTCTGCTTCTGAAATAGAGGATGGTGAAATCCTGGTATATAATATTTATGGTAAAGTGGTTAAACGAATAGAAAATGTAAATACAAACCGGATTGAAATTACAAGGGATGGCCTGCCAAATGGAATGTATATTTGCAGATTTTTAGATAAAAAAAATAATATTTTCGGCACTGGGAAATTTATAGTGGAATAGATAAACCCGCAACCCTTGCCACTCAAATGTTAAATCTGTTTTGTCTCAAAATTGTCCTAATCCTTTTTCTCACTCAACAGTAATTGGTTATCAGTTACCGGTATCCGGCAAAGTGGTTTTAAAGGTTTTTGATATGCAAGGGCAGGAAGTACGAACATTGGTAAATAATAATCAACCGGCAGGTAAGCATTCTTTGGTTTGGGATGGGAAAAATAACTCTGGCAATGCTGTTGAGCCGGGAGTTTATTTTTA
Organism: Bacteroidales bacterium; assembly: GCA_023133655.1. Classification (GTDB taxonomy): domain Bacteria; phylum Bacteroidota; class Bacteroidia; order Bacteroidales; family JAGONC01; genus JAGLWB01. Next base: position 4,493 of record JAGLWB010000314.1, on the reverse strand, counting down.
TCACCTGAAAGCAGGAAATGATTTTTCCGGGAATAGAAAAATGCTACTTTTAAAGTAGTGATAAAAATTATATACGTATGAAAAGGATTTTTTTAATATTGATAGTTCTATCTATAGCACAAATAGCTGTGGCACAGATTCAAAAGTTAACCGGCAATAACCCAATAATTGCAGATCCGATAATCCTCTTTCAGGAAGATTTTGAAGACACTCTTTTTGAATTACGGGGGTGGTACGATCATTTAAGCGGAACAATAACAACTGCGGAGCATATTGAGGGTAGTACAGCATGTTTTGAATGTAAATTCTTACAGGGAGAAAGCGGCTGTGAAGGTGGAACTCCGGGACGCCATCTTTTCGATGAAACAGATGAAGTTTACTTAAGCTATCACGTGAAGTACAGTGCCAATTACACCGGTTCAAATAAGCCATATCATCCCCACGAATTTCATTTCATTACAACTGAAAATGGTATTTATGTCGGTCCTGCCTGGACACATTTAACAACTTATATTGAACAAAATGAAGGAGAGCCTTTACTTGCAATACAGGATGGAGAAAATATTGACGAGTCAAATATTGGTGTGAATCTAACAGAAATTACCGAAGAAAGAGCCGTTGCAGGATGTAATGGCGATAGCGATGGATACGGGGATGGCGATTGCTACTCTTGTGGTGCTGTTCACTGCAATGGTAAACAATGGAGAGCAGGAAGTATTTATTTTCAGGATGAACCAGGACAATTTTACAAAAACGACTGGCATTTTATTGAAGCATATTTTAAATTAAACAGCATTGTAGAAGGAATCGGCATTGCCGACGGCATTGTAAAATATTGGTATGACGGAGAATTAATAATTGACCATGAAGACATTGTGATCAGAACAGGGGAGTTTCCGGATATGAAATTTTATCAATTCTTAATGGCCCCATATATTGGCGACGGATCGCCTGTTGAACAGGTTATGTGGATAGATAATATGACAGTAGCAACTTCCAGAGTTACTACATATGGTATAGATGATCCATTTATTCCAAACTCAAATGCTAAATCTGTTTTGTCTCAAAATTATCCTAATCCATTTTTTCAGAGAACAGTAATCGGTTATCAGCTACAGGTATCCGGTAATGTAGTTTTGGAAATTTATAATTTATCAGGTAAGGGAATACGAACATTGGTTAATAATAATCAATCAGACGGCGAGCATTCAGTTATTTGGGATGGAACAAATGATTCGGGCAAGCCTGTACCTGCAGGAGTTTATTTTTATAAAATGAAATACGGTGATACATTCAGCGGTTATAAGAAGATGATCCTGATGAAGTAGTTTTACACTTCACAGGACAGGTCCTACTTAAGTAACATAAAGCTTTAAACCTCTTTGATCATGGGTCTGCTGTAATAGCAAGGTGGTATTATAAAAATCTTTACTCCACCTTGCAATTTTTGAATATTTCTATGTTCATGATTAAATTGTAAATAAATGGATTATTCAAGATATATAAATAGTAATGATTCTGTAGGAAGAATCGAATCTTTACAAGCTAATAAAAATAAAAGGTTTTGGAATTTCCAAACACCTAAGTATGATAAGGAGGTATATAATGATTATTAAAAACTGGTATGTATTACTTTCATTCTTATTAATATTTCCAATCTCTTTGTTGGGGAATGATAGTAATATCATAGTAATAAGTGAACATTCATCATCTATGAGCGACCAGATTTGTGCAGTTGATTCAACTGTCTTTTCTTGTAATGGCAGGATTAAGCCAAGCTCTATTCTCAATGATGAGTACTATGGAACTACATCATATAGAAATAGGAGCGAGTGGGTATCCCTTGGACCCGATGGAGGCTATGTAATTGAGCTGCAAATAGATCCTCAGAACCCAGAAATTCTGTATGCAGGAACAAATTCTGGTGGTGGTGCATTTAAGACCACGAACGGTGGCAACTCGTGGAATAGTATTGGGCTATGCACCGCATATATTATGACCATAGCCATTAATCCTCAGACACCGAGTACGATTTACGCAGGTTCATATTATGGAAATGAGGGATGTTTTAAGAGTACAGACGGAGGAACTAACTGGACTCAGCATTCTGTTGGTAACCATAATATTGGTAAAATAGTTATTGACCCACTAAACCCATCCATAATGTATGCAGGCACATATTCATCAAATTATGATGGTGTTTATAAGAGTACTGATGGCGGAGAATCATGGTTTCAGACCGGATTGGACTTTGGAGTTGTTTATGACCTGGCCATTGATCCTCAGATTCCCACTAATTTGTATGCTACTATACATATTCCTAATCCTATACGTTATTATCTTTACAAAAGCACAGATGGTGGTGATACTTGGGCTCAAACTGATTTGACACTCAGGACGGACTATATTGCCATTCACCCTGATACTACATCAATTCTCTACGCTGGAACATGGAGTGGAATTTACAAAAGTACCGATTTTGGGGAATCATGGTCAAGTATAGGCCTTGCCGGAATTAAAATAATGTCTATGGCTATTGACCCGATTTCACCAAGTACTCTTTATGCCGGAATGCTTGATGGTGGTATGTATAAGAGCACAGACGGTGGCAGTTCCTGGACAGGAATTGGTCTGGCTGGTGCTGATGTCAGGGCAATAGTGGTTCATCCATTATCTCCGGATACCCTGTATGCCGGCACATTCAGAGGCAATGCCTGTGCGGTATATAAAAGCACAGATGCCGGTGCATCCTGGAACCCGGTAAATAATGGTCTTACCAATTTCTATTCTTATGCTGTTGCTGTTGACCCCTCAATACCTACAGTTATATATGCAGGCACTAATAGTTATGATGGTCTCTACAAAAGCACAGATGGAGGATCTACCTGGTTTGTAAGTGGATTAACGAATCAGAACTACATCTATGATGTAGTTGTCCATCCTGATTCATATTCAATAGTCTATGCAGTAGCCTCCTATGGTGGAGCTGGAGCGTTCAAAAGCACTGATGCCGATGCATCATGGAACCCGATAAACAATGGTATAGGTAGCACCAATATTTTTGATTTAGAAATGAATCTATCAGATCCAGGTGAACTATATGTAGGCACCGCAATTGGGGTCTACCATAGTACAAATGGGGGTGCCTTATGGCAGTATAGTGGTCTGTCCAGCTATGATAATATTACTAAATTGGCAATAGATCCAAACCAAACCAGCATTATCTATGCAGGGACAATGGATGATGGAATGTTTAAAAGCACAGATGGAGGAGGTTCCTGGATAGGAATAAATTCCGGGTTAACCATTCCTCAGATAAGAGCAATTGCGATTGATTACACTACAACTACTACCCTATATGTGGGCACCTATGGCGCTTTAGGTGGTAGTGGCGGTGGAATTTTCAAAAGCACAGATGGTGGTAACTCATGGAATTTGGTTGGTTTGTCTGGTCTCAGAGTGGTGTCGCTTGCAATTTCCGGATCTTCGCCAACTACAGTATATGCCGGAACCCGGGCAGAACACGTTGGTGAAGGAAAGGGTATGTATAGAAGCACAGATGGTGGAATTACCTGGAATGAGTGGAATAAAGGATTAAATAGTGAAGCGGTTATGGCACTCGACATTTCAAATGATAATATATTGTTTGCAGCTACTAATGGCACTTCTATTTATTCCCGTTCTTTAAAGTTAGTTGGTGCTATTGAAGGAACAGTTACTGATATTAATACAGGCAATCCAATAGAAAATGCTATTGTTTTTATTGAAGATATTTCCGATACAACCGTATTTGACGGAACATATTTATTAGAAAATGTTTCTGTTGGTTTGCACGATGTTACATGTACTGCCGAAGGATATGATGATCTCACTATTGAGGATATAACTGTATTGGAAGATGAGACTGTTACGGTAGATTTCATATTGGGTCCAACGGGTGTTGATGATATTGTACCGGAAGTTGCAGGACTTTTAGTGAATTTTCCTAATCCTTTTAAATCAACAACAATAATAAATTTCTCTGTTGAAAATTCTGATAAAAACACTACTATCACTATCTATAACTTAAACGGACAAAAAATCAAAACACTTGTTAATAAAAAATTAAATGCAGGTATGCATCAAGCAGTTTGGGATGGAACAACTGATACTGGAAAACCTGTAGGTTCAGGAATTTATTTTTATCAGTTAAATTTTAATAACAAACCAATTTTGACAAAAAAAATGATATTAAACAACTTATAAACTTATTATAATGATAAAAAAATTGATTTAGAAAGTCGGGGAGATTTAATTCCCGTAAAAAAACAGAGAATGAAAAGATTTATTGGATTCATCGTTTTTTTAATGATTTCCACAATATTATCAGCTCAAACGGCACCAGATACAACATGGACAAGGATGTATGGCGGGGGGCTTTTCGACTGGGCGTGGCAGGTTGAGCAAACCACCGACGGGGGTTATATCGTGATTGCCGATTATTCGTTAGGGGG
>JAGLWB010000313.1 GCA_023133655.1 Bacteroidales bacterium | reverse complement strand
TAGGAATCAACCAACTGGGAATTGACCTTTATTTTTTTCAACCCGGGAATCACAAAGGGATTAGGTATCTCTTTAGCAGCACCTTTATTTAAATTGATTGGTAGGGAAACCGCGGGGTTAATAACCGCTTGTTTATTAGAAGTTGGTAATTTAATTGTATAAGGGTTCGTATTATTGTAAGAGCTATCCATTATTATACTATATTCTAACCGTCCGTTGACCCCTAAAACATGTTTAATGGTCTTTTTTAAAAGAGTAATGTAATGTTCTTCCAGCCATTCATAAAAAAACTGACTTGGAACTTGTATTGTTAAAACGTTGTCATCGAGCTTAACCGGGTAAATAGGTACAAACCAGGTTTTATAGGTCTGGAAATTAAGATTATCTTTAATAATTTCCAGGCAGTTATTCCAGACCTCCTTGTGATCTAACTTCATTGACAACTTTTTAATATACCCGTTGCTTAATAACTAACAGATAAAACCTTTCGTAAATGGCTTGAATTCAAAGTGGTAATATTTTTTTCTCTCCTACAAAAAAACCAAGAGCAGGGAATGAAATTTTACCTAACAAAATTGAATCAAAAAAAGTTTAAAAAAAAATTTATTTGCTATTGATTTTTAAAAAAAAATGTCGTATATAAAGCTCGCAGTTTTTAATCAAAAGAAAAATAGTAACCATTTGATCTTATACGAGATAATAGAAATTATATCCGAAATCTAACTATTTTATCAATTTAAATTTATTGCTAAAAAATGAAATTTTTTTTAAAAAGAAAATTATTTCAGTTGTTAATAGAAAGATAACCCTTAAGTTTTATGCGTAATCATTGACATTATATTGTTTTTGTATATTTTATAGATACCCCGTCCATTTTTTTTAGCTTATCATACAACTTTGTGGATCCATTTTGTCTAATAGCGATGGTAATTTTACAAGATAAATCATAATGTGTTGAGATCTGCTCAATTTCGTCTTTTTTTAAGATCTTCATTACGTCATTTATCTTTGGATACTCAAATTTGATTTCATAAACATCTTTTACCGTTTTGGTAATGATTGCAGCATTATCAAGAGCAGCTCTTGTGGCTGTACGGTATGCATTTATTAATCCCGGAATACCCAGCTTGGTCCCACCAAAATATCGAATAACCACAACAAGAGTATTAGTCAGGTCGTTCGACATAAGTTGTCCATAAATTGGCATCCCGGCACTTCCATGGGGTTCACCATCATCATTTACACGGTAAACTAATTTATCAAACCCCAGCCTGAATGCATAACAATGATGCCTGGCATCATGATACTCTTTTCTAGAGTTATTCAGTATTTCTTTAATCTGCTTCTCATCCCGAACCGGATAAGCCTTAGCAATGAACTTACTCCCTCTCTCTTTGAATTGTCCTGTAGATGCAGCTTCAATCGTTTTGTATGTATCGTCAAACAGCATTAGATGTTTTTGAACGGTTGGTTCGACTGCAACGATTTAAACATATCATTAAAACGGGAAGCATGTTTGCCAAATTCAGTAATTTTTCCTTCTTTAACCTTAAAAGAACATTTCTCACCTACTTTCCTGGAGAAAATAATTTCAAATTCATTATATTCACTATCAACCATAACTATCCTCGCAAAATACGGATTCCGGGTACAATGAATTTTTCGATGGCAAATAGGGCAAAAAAACTCAACTAATTCGCCTTCCTCAAGTTCAAAATGCGGATGTTTTATTACCTGATAATTGCCAATTTCAGGACTTAGGAAAATTAGACCGCCCCTGGGTTTCTTGGTTTTTACGTTAAAAACAAGATGATCGCCAACGTTTAGGTAACCTTTACACCGAGGACATAGATAGTTATTACTCATAGTATTATGATTATGGCTGTATGTTTCAGGTTTAAAGTTTAAGGTTCAAAGTTCAACGTTTAAGGTTCAAAGTTCCCAGTTTCCGGTTCCCAGTTTCCGGTTTCCAGTTTCAAATGCATAAAGTTACAACAATATATGATTCAATTTGGGTTTGTTGGATAAAATATTTTTTTATTATGTGTATTAATCTTTTAGTCGTAAACCAACCAGGGATGTTACAAGGTAAACACTCCCTGCAATGATCATAACCCAACTAAACCCTGATTCAATGGCAATGATCGTGGCCATAGGAACACTTACGACTGATAAGTATCCATTAATGCCCCATGCCCAGGGAATAACGTTTTCTGCTTTTCTGCTTAGGTAAGAAATGCCCAGGGGGAATGGCATACCCATGAAAAAAGAAACTGGTGCAATGATTACAAAGGTGACTATTAGTTTAAAATGCAAGGAATTTGCCATGGTCATCTGCAGGATAGGTGTAATGAAGACAATAATAAAAATGAGCAGCCCTGTAATGATTAACAGAATCAGAAAGATACTTTTACTTGTTGTGACGATTTTCTGAGACATGTAACTCCCGATTCCTGAAAACAGGAGCATCCCACTAATAACTGCTGCTGCTGCATAAATTACATTGCCCAAAAACAAAATCATTTGTTGAATAAGAACGATCTCAACAAACATATATCCGAGGCCGATACCCCCAAAGTAAAAAACAACCCATGTTTTATTTTTGCTTTTCAGTCGCTTTAAAAGAAGGGGGAACAGTATCAAAACAAGTGCAATGATCAATGTTTGACCAAGGGTTAGAATTACCATAAAATACCCAACCTCAAAGAAGGGAAGTGTTTGGTTGCCAAAAGTTTGAGAAAGCTTTGGAATAGTCTTCCATTTAAGGAATTGTGAGAAGAATGGTCGTTGATCGGTTGCTGGTGAAATATTGAAGTCATAGGATTTTAGAAACATTGAATTATCCCTGGCCATAATCTCTTCTATATAATCTTGAAAATAAAATTCCTGTATAACATTAAATGGATCTTTATTATTTATAATTACATCAGGCAGTATGACCGGATCAAAATACATTTTTTCGCAGAATTCCAATATTCCGGATGATTCAATTCCCGGTTTCTTCGTGAGAAGAAATGTTATGGTGTTCCAGCTCCGAATTGAAATAATGTGATTATTGATATTGTTTATTCCTTTTTCCTGGCCAAGGTTGACTAATGTTGCCAGTATTTTTAATGGATATCTTAAGGGAACATCCATCCAGGTGCTGATACAAACAGCCCCATGTGGGGAAAGCTTGTTCCACATCTCCCTGAACGATTCCAGGGTAAAAAGGTATTCTTCATTGATGGCATACGCCCCTGATGTTCCCCCAAAGGAACCCATTACGGGAAGAATGATCAGATCGTATTGACTGGTATCCTTCATTAAAAAGGTTCGAGGTTCAAGACAATGAAAACTTACCTTTTCTGAAGGCTTTTTTATTAAATGACCATTATTAATGTTATTTATGATAATATCCAGAATCAATGGATTCTGGTCAACTGCTACTATTGATTTAATGTCATGGTTTAGGGCAAGGTATAATTGAGTTCCTTCTCCTGCCTCCATTATTAATACCCGATCAGGAGATAAAACCACATATGGTAAGTTTAATGTGGTGTACCTCAGGAAATAGGTTGAATCATTCATGCTTGTTGAAAGTAGTGAACCAGATAAATTCCCATTGGTGAAAATAGCTTGATTTACTGGAACTTCTTCTTCAAAACTGAGGCTTAATCCAGGCGCATACCGTAAAACAGGGCTTCTAACAACATGTACAATTCCAAAGGGACTGTTTTTTTCAATGGTTATATGAGCATCGGGCAGGTTTATTGTTTTGGTCAGGTCTTTAAACTCAGATGGCATTAACTTAGGAGGAGAGATAAGGAAAAAGATAGCAAGACTGAACCCTAATAAAACCACTAAACCAAACGCTGTTCTTTTTGATCGTGGAGTGATCAATATACCACCTACGAAAGCCAAAGGAACAATAATTGCCGGTATTTGTTGAGGTAGAAAAATCCACATTAGGAAAGGAGTAACCATACCCCCTAGTGCAGAGCCTATTAAATTTGAAAAGTATGCTTTCCCAATTTTTTTGCTTTCCTGAACAAAGAAAATTCCAATGGCAAGAGCCCCGGTGAAAAATGGCATGAAGTAAGTAAGGTATGTAAAAAGCAGTTTGAGTTTTTCTACATGACTACTAAAGACTAAAAAAGAATCAAATCGAATTAATTTAACCTGCGAAGCAGGTATGGCCAATAACATAAAAAACCCTGACAAGATTATTAAGCCCGGAAGAATCGTCCTTGCATTTTTTACCAGCCGTACCCTTTTAAGGGAAAGGTATGTCCCTGCAGCCCCAAAGCCCAGCAGAGCGACTGATATCACCATAAACCCAAAATGATGCCATTGGGTGAAGGACAATATCTGCATTATTACCAGTTGATAAGAGATTATCGCTGCTGAGATCAGGCCAATAGCAATATGTTTTCGCATATTATCAAAAAAATTTATTTACTTCTGGTAAACGGCACAAAACGAACGTGCATCAGATTGCTGGTAGTGGTTTTCCCATCTTTTTTTTGAACCAGCATCAATGATTGAACCTTGAACGGTGATCCAACGGGAATAATCATTTTTCCGCCATCTCTTAATTGATTGATAAGCGGAGGTGGGATATGTTCAGCAGCTGCCGTGACCACAATGGCATCAAAAGGCGCATGTTCTTCCCAGCCATAATAACCATCGGCATACTTGATTTGAATGTTGGAATATCCAATCTCAGACAACCTGGTTTTTGCTGTTTCATAGAGTCCTTTGATGATCTCTATTGTGTAAACACTATCGGTTATTTTGGCCAGAACTGCAGCTTGGTATCCTGATCCTGTTCCGATTTCCAGGATTTTATCACCAGGCTCCGGTTCAATAATAGCCGTCATATAAGCTACAATATAAGGCTGGGAGATGGTTTGCCCATGGCCGATAGGCAGAGGTCTGTCATCATAAGCATTTCCAAGCAAATATTTCGGAACAAACAGATGGCGGGGAACATCTCTCATTGCCGTTAATGTTGCCTTATTAGATAATCCTCTGTTTTCAATTTGATACCTGACCATCTTCTCCCTTTCTTTTTTATAAGGGTCTTCTTGAGAAACAGTGTTGAGAAACAGAATGATGGATAAGAGAATGAAAGGTATTTTTATTTTCATTTTGAGATGATATTTAGTACATTAATGTGTTTGTAACAATGCGTTAACAGACTACTAATTTACAAAAAAAACAGGAAAGGCACCAAATTTATCTTTCCCCACTTTTGGGGAAGTCGGAGGGGGGTTAAATTAGGCGATTTTCAATTGTCGATTTTCAATGTTCGATTTATAAATCGTCACATCGCCAATTAACATCGAAAATCGACCAATTAACATCGACAATCGCCCAATCGACAATTGACAATCGCCTAATTATATTCTCCTCTTCAGGGA
>JAGLWB010000312.1 GCA_023133655.1 Bacteroidales bacterium | reverse complement strand
ATGAAGTCAACAAACTCAAAATTAAAGTGTTTATATGCAATTGAAGGATGAATTACATTGTTCAAGACTGAATCCATGATATAATTCGAACCAATACCGTATGAAAATCCGTGATAAAGGTTTCCATTTTGCATAAATAAATAGCTATATCCCATTGCAGGGATTAAATTATCTACACAAACATAATCGGTCTGTCCTGGAACTAAATAACCTTGATTGATAGAATTAAAATCCGGCATAGAAGATTCTAATTCTATCAATTGAGAAGTTGAGTCGATATATAATAATCTTAATATATTATCATCGGGGGTAATATCCCATGCAGTATTATATGTTATGCAGGGTTGTGAACCAAAAGTTGTATAAATAGTATCATAAGTTTCCGTATTATCTGTTGATCTGAAAAATTGTAAAGAGTCCTGGTCAAATTGAACAGCAAAAAATAAATCATTTCTAACATATTGAAGATGATTAGCAACTGCAATGTCTTTGACTTCACTTTTAGTAGTAATGCATTTTCTTTCAATAAGTGTATCCTCATTGATACACGCATAAATTAGAGATTCGTTCAATCTATCATTAATTTGAACCCAGAATACATTTAAATTCCCAAGTGAATCAATATCTGCAACAGGACACTTGCTGCTATTAGCAGTATCACTTATAACAATCTCTGATGTCCAATTAAAAAAGTTTAACGAGCTTATGTGCCTGATTTCTGTTATTGAATCGTTTGATTCAAATATTAGATGTATTCTACTATTCTTGCATATTGATAAGGTAGGATTATTTCCATTGATAATAAAAGCAGGATCATTCCATTGTCCTCCAATATTGTCGTACATAACTCCTTTAATTATGTTTTCCTGATTAAGAGTATCTACAAATACAATATAGACATTGTCCGAAGAATCTCTAACAATTTTTCTTTGATTGTGATTTGCAGTTGCTTCGGAGTGATTACTGGACGCTATTAAAGTTTGTGCATTAATATCAACTGCTGTTAAAAATATTACTGCAGATAATAAATATTTAATCATGATAAATAGTTTTTATTTGTTTTCTGAATTTATTGTTCAATCATATTTTACACTTAACTTACTTATTAAGCCGATCGTGCCCTGTAAAAATACAGAATAATTTAATATTATACTGGTACGTTGTTGTGAAAAAACATTGTTCTTTCAATAACTGTTAATTTTTATGTCAAATAGTAAGATCATCAAACGGGCTTGGCCCGTCCGCCTCAGGCGGATATTCTAATAATCCCTGACGCATCGGACAGAAAAACCCCTTCCTTTTAACCCATCGTTTGAACGGTCTACTATATCAGCATTCCAAGGAATAACTCGATGCCAGGAATCAATGGCATCATACTCAGATGATAACCAATAAAAGCAACTTCCCCCATAAAATAAACCATAATAGGTATCTCTAAATCCTCCCGGGAGGGCTGAAAAGTTAAAGAGGTCCGTGCCATTCCATCCTATAGAAGACTTTAGATTTAATGCCACATCATATCCGCGACCGATGTTCTCTAAATCCCAAACCATGTCCCCAATTCCATAAAAACTGTCTGCCGACCCTTCAAGTATTTTAAACTCTTCATCAGTTGGTATGTGCCAACCAATAGGACAAATTCCTTGCGTCCCTGATATATTAGTATATTGCATCATTTCATCCCATTGATAAAGGCCGCCATATTCATTACATTCGGGGATATAGTCTTCATAGCAATATTTTTCAATCGTGCCGTTGTTGCTTTGGTCGTAGATTCCGTTTATCATTGTTCCTACATTCAGGTTTTCCTTCAGCCAGCATTGGCTGAAAATCTGAATGGTGTTGTAGACTTGTCCCTCGTATGTCACCGTTGGTGTTCCCGGGCAGGGGATGTTGGTGGCAAACTGGACGGTATAGGTTTCACTGGTTTCCGGGGCATCAAGCATGCCGGATTGGAGGCTGTTCGCATAACCAATGTAGAGCAGTTCATCCCCAAGGCTAAAAGAAAAGCTTTGGATGTCTTCCGTCGTTTTAAACTGTGGCGTTGAAAGGTCGCCTCCCAGGTATTCAATCGAACTTGGCCGGTTAACATCTGGAGAAGCATTAATGATTTTAATGCTGCCACTGTTTCCCCTCCATTGTGCGGTAAAGAAAAACAGGGTACCACTGCCCGGTTCAAAACGGAAGGAATGAATCCCTTTTTCCAGCACCCTGTCAGTTTTGAGTATCTCCCGGCCCAGAATATCCGTAATAATGATACCCACTTCATCCTTTTCAGGCACATACAAGGATATGGTGGTTTGGTTTACCACCGGGTTAGGATAGTTCTGAAATACCTGTAGCTTCCCTTCCTCTTGATTGTTTTCGGGCATTCCCACCTGGTAATCCAGCACAAGTACGGTGTCGGGCCAATACAGCACCGTATCGCCTCCTTGTGTGCGGTTCATCACTTTAATGCTGTCCAATTGGACATAAGCTGCACTGTCAATAGCGGTGAAGGCCAATTCAAGTGTTGGCTTTTGACCAAAGGCACTTGCCATCAGTGCAAGTGCCAGGATTGAAAGAAGGATTTTTGCTTTCATAAGACCCGATTTTATTAAAAAATGCCCACAAACCTTCTAACCTAATTGATTATCACCTTCTTTATAAAAGTTTTCCTCCCTCCTGTCAATCTTAAAAAATAGACGCCACTTTGAAAGTTACTTACATCTATAGAAGTACTGTGTTTCCCTTTAAGAAGACACTGGTCAATAATAGTTATTTCTATTATTCCCATGCTATTGTAAAGTGATAAGCTATATTTTGTGGATGATGGAATTTTCAATGATATACACACCTCTTCATTACAAGGATTTGGATAAATATCGAAAAGGGGAGCTTCCCTACTATTTTCTAAAACAGAAACCGAACTTACATCGAAAGAAATTTCGTCTAAATAAACACCGCCCCCACAGTTTGAAACTGCATCAAAACCAAATTGGAAGCTGCCATTGTAAGGTATAATGGTATCAAATTTTGTCCAAATATTGCTTGGATTTAGTGGGCCAATAGCCTGCCAGGTAGAGTTGGGATTTGTTTTATAAATAAAAAGCAGATCGTTATAATTATTTTGATATTCAGCAGTTTTATACCAGAAACAAATGTTAATTACATCACCTGATCCATAAGGGTCGAAAACCGGACTGAATATTCTCGACGAATTACCAATTGTTTCAGAATAATATTCAACAGCTTGTTGGCCTGCAAAAGGATTATTTGTAGTCATCTCCCAAAAATCATTTCCTATTAAGGCTGAAGTTGAAAGTATTACAAGCTGACCTTCAAATCCCTGGTAATAGGGAAAAACTTGTGTTTCAAAAATACCAGCCCCCATAAAACATGAATCGGGATCAGACTCGCCATCCGGATTTGTATATACTGCTGTAATGTTGTAGTTTACTGTATAAGCAAAGAATACCGTATCGTAATAATAGGTATCAGTGGTATTTTGTAATATGCCTCCATTTTTATATATGTTGTATGATAATAATTCCCGGTTGGGGGGATCCCAACTAAGGTAAATTATATTAGGATTAGTTATATATAATGAGTGGTTTGTTGGAGGCGGAAAATTTTGGCAAAACCCATTAAGAATGAATAAGCCTAACAACGATACTATAATAATGATTCTTTTCATTTGATTTCAATAAAGGCGTTTTAAAATTATTCTTTTATCATTTTCTTACAAACTACCTCAGAGTTGGTTATTATTCTATAAAAATAATGACCCGGAGACAATTCGTTTCTGTTTAGCTTGTAATAATATTGTCCTGGATTAAGATATCCGTATTCAATCATTTTAATCAAAACGCCTTTTATATCAAATATTTCAAGCCTGGCAGGTGATTTTTTATGTATATAAAAGCTTATTGTAGTATGTTCTTTGAATGGGTTGGGGTAATTTTGGCTTAATTCAACATTTCGCCGGATTATTGGTACATGCACTATTTGAGAAATATTCCTGAGATACTCATATGTCACTTTTAGGTCCTGATAAATACCCCATTCGCACAGAAATTCAAACCTCAAATAGTTACCAGGCCCCAAAAAGTCTACATCAATATGGCATTCAAAAATACTATCGTAACCCATAAATCCTAAAAGAGTCTCGTTTAAATACACATTTGCTCCCGGAATGCAGAATGCAGTATCCCAGGGCAGGGCTTGAAGTAAAACATTCTCCGGATCAATAACTTCAAAGTTTATAAATAGAAATGCTGAACACCCATTAATTGTACACGTATCATATCCCGTAACAGCCTCTACTACATAACAGGGTGGGAATGTTCCAATAAAATTGCCAGTATCAAAATAAAAGTAATTTGAATCCAAAGAAGTGATCAATTCTTCATTTAACTGAAATAGAGTGTCGTTCCATGAAAAACGTTTATAGATGTTACATCCAAGTATTTCATCATAACTATTTAGTGTGTAAGCATCCCAGGTAATAGTTACTCCTTGTGTGTTTTCTTCAGCATAACTATAACAACTATTAATTTGAGGTGCAGCCTTTAGGATAAAAATGCATAAGATAACATGTGTGAAAAATAATCTCATCTCACAAATATACAAAAAATAGATATAAACAAAAAATCTTTTTGAGGTTTAATAAAAAGGGATGACATTCTCTGCTGAAGGATGTCATCCCTGATTTAACCTAAATATGTTGTATCTTTACATGATTAGTACAAAAAACCCATCTAAAGCTAAATAACGATGAAAAAATTAGCTGCTGCCATTTTTATTCTGTTTCTCGTTTATGGAACAGCATCACCTCAATCATGCCTGCCTGAGGGCATCACATTCAATACACAGGAACAAATAGACAATTTTCAAACTAACTATCCGGGTTGTACTGAAATAGAAGGAGATGTTAATATCGAAGGGAATGATATAACTAATTTAAATGAATTAAATGTTTTAACTTCCATTGGGGGATACCTTTGGATTAGACACAACCCTGCACTAACAAGCCTTATGGGCTTGGACAATGTGACTTCCATTGGGGGATTCCTTAGGATTTGGACCAACGATGCACTGAAAAGTTTATCGGGCTTGGTCAATGTGACTTCCATTGGGGGATACTTTCATATTCAATATAATGATGCCCTGACCAGTCTAACGGGATTAGACAATATTACTTCCATCGAGGGAGAGCTTTGGATTGTGCAAAACATTTCCCTGGTCAGTCTAACGGGATTAGACAATGTTACTTCCATCGCAGGCGGACTTCATATTGTGGGCAACACTACCCTGACAAGTCTATTGGGTATAGATAATCTAACAAATATTGGTGGAAGCCTTGTGATTGGGTACAACGATGCCCTGACAGATTTTACGGGATTGGGAAATATGACTTCCATCGGGGAAGGCATTGGTATTTTGGACAACGATGCACTGACAAGCCTTACGGGTATAGATAATGTGACTTACTTTGGAGGAAACCTTGAGATTTATGACAACGATGCCCTGACAAGTTTAACAGGCTTGGATAATATAGATGCAGCATCTATAGATGATTTGTACATTATTGATAACAGTTCCTTATCTACCTGTGAAGTAAAAAGTGTTTGTGATTACCTGGCTGCACCCAATGGCACTATTGAAATCTATAACAATGCCCTTGGTTGCAATAGCCAGGATGAAGTGGAAGAAGCTTGTATGGCAACCTGTCTGCCTGAAGGCATCAACTTTTATACACAGGAAGAAATAGACAATTTTCAAACAAACTATCCTGGTTGTACTGAAATAGAAGGAGACGTTAAAATCCAGGGGAATGAGATAACTAATTTAAACGGATTAAATGTTTTGACAGCTATCGGGGAAGACCTTTTAATTTGGATAAACCCTGCCCTGGCAAGTTTAACAGGTCTGGAAAATGTGACTTTCATCGGGGGAGACCTTGATATTAAAGAAAACCCTGCCCTAACAAGTTTAACAGGATTGGAAGGATTGACTTCCATCGGGGAAGACCTTAAGATTGGGGATTATGGAGGGGAAGGTAATCATGCATTGACCAGTCTGACAGGGCTGGAAAATGTGACTTCCATCGGTGGAGACCTTGGGATTGCAGGCAACTATACTCTGCTCAGTTTAACGGGATTGGACAACGTGACTTCCATTGAGGAAGACCTTTGGATTGGATTCAACGATGCCCTGTCAAATCTAACAGGACTGGACAATATGACTTTTATCGGTGGAGACATTGATATTAAAGACAACCCTTCCCTTACAAGTTTATCGGGTTTGGAAAATGTGACTTACATTGGGGGATACCTTTTGATTGAAGGCAACATGGCCCTGCTAAGTCTAATGGGATTGGAAAATGTGACTTACATCGGGGAAACCCTTTGGATTTACTTCAACGCTGCCCTGCCAAGTCTAATGGGATTGGAAAATATGACTTCCATAGGGGGAGTCCTTCACATTTGGAGCAACCCTTCCCTTACAAGTTTATCGGGTCTGAACAATGTGACTTCCATCGGGGGAGGCATCTATATTGGGGCCAACGATGCCCTGCCAGGTCTATCGGGATTGGAAAATATGACTTCCATCTCGGGATACCTTCAGATTTGGGGCAACGATGCCCTGACAAGTCTATCGGGTTTGAACAATGTGACTTCCATCGGAGAAGGCCTTTGGATTGTTGACAACCCTGCCCTGACAAGTCTAACAGTGCTGGACAATGTGTCCTCCATCGGAGATGGATACCTTCAGATTTTGGACAATGATGCCCTGACAAGTCTATCTGGCCTGGAAAATATAGATGCAGCCTCTATCGGTAGTTTACACATTTATGGTAACATTTCCTTATCTACTTGTGAAGTACAAAGTATTTGTGATTACCTGGCCAGTCCTACTGGATTTATTGAAATCAATAACAATGCAACTGGATGTAACAGCCAGGAAGAAGTGGAAATTGCTTGTGCTGTTTCTGTGGAGAGCATAAATCCTGAAGAAGAGATTTCTATTTTTCCAAATCCTTGCTCAGGCACTACGTGCCTTCGATATCAGATAAATGATAAAGGGTATTTGATATCAGATTTATATCAGATTTCAGGAATGCATATTATAAGATTGTTGAATGAGGAAAAAATGCCAGGAGAGTATGAGATAGAAATTGATTTGAGTGACCTTCCGGCAGGGGTTTATTTCTGTGTATTGAAGACTGATGAAGGAATACATATTAGGAAAGTGATTAAACTTTGATAGGATCATATGAGCAGTTGACAGTAACTTTACTTTTTTCGATGTCTTTGCGACCGATCCCCGGCTCCTTGGGGCCCAAAACCATTTCGCATATCGTTATTCGTTATTCGGATATCGTCATATCAAATATCTGATACCAGATATCAGATATCTAATATCAAAACAGGAATTTCGACCAAGTCGAAATTCCTGTTTTGTACCCGGAGCCGGGATCGAACCGGCACGAGCAAAGCTCATTGGTTTTTGAGACCAACGCGTCTACCAATTCCGCCACCCGGGCGAAGTGGGTGTGAGTGTGGGTGTGGGTGTG
>JAGLWB010000311.1 GCA_023133655.1 Bacteroidales bacterium | reverse complement strand
ATGATAATGGCGAAACATGGACAACGAATATTCTACTGGGCGAATTCAGATACCCGCAGGGTGGAATTTTAAATGCTTCAAACCAAACAAACATTGATAGCACATATATAACATACCTGGGCTTTGTTGAAGATACCGGTGAATTTAACAAACACTTATGGGGTGTTCACTGTCTTAACCAGGCAGATCCACCCCTTGATACTATTATTTTTTCGAGGGGAGAACGTACCTGTGCCTTTACCATAGCCCAATCGGGTGCAGTTTATTATGTTATGAAAATACTGGATCAGGCACTTCAGTACCAGGATACGCTGATTATAATGAAAGGAGTGTTTCACAAAGAGGAACAACTATTTGAATATTCATTTACATATCTTTATGCGCCCATTGATCATCAAAACGGGGCTGAACTGATAGATGTAAAAATTGGTTTTGGCGCCAATAGCCAAACAGGATATCTTGCCATATTAAGCGACAATGGAACAATTCCTTTCTCTTCAGGCAGTTATTATCCTATTGTATACAAAACAGAAGATGGGGGAGAAAGCTGGACAGGACCTGAAAGCATTCAATTAGGTGGTCCTGATGGATTGCATGGTGTTAAACACTTTCTTTCTGACGAACAGCTTGAAGCCTTTTTTGAACCCCCGGTTCCTCACAGGGATTCTATTTTGTATACAACAGGATATGATTTTGATATTACCGTAGATTATAACGGAAACCCGCATCTGATTACAGTAATAGGTATTGGTGATGGCGAATATGGCATTTATGTTCAACCAGAATATTTTTGTGCCAATACAATATATTTAGATGAAAATGATGCCTGGGAAGCAGGTGAGTATGCGACTAAACTGATGACCTTCCGGGGGGAGTTTGGTGATATTATTGAAGACAACCGGCCACAGATCGCCCGGGCATTAGATGGACATGAGATATATTATTTTTGGATAGATACTGATCCTGATTTATCAGAAGAAAATATTTTCCCCGATATTTATGTCACAAGCAGATCGTTAGTTTGTTATTATTATTTTCCCCCGGGTTGGACTTCGTATCTTACACAAGCATGGGCACTTTGCAATTTTGCAGGAATTTCGAATTATATTTATGAAATCGAAAACTTGTCTATTCCGGTCTATTATATACAGGGACAATCAAATCCATTAATTCCATCAGAAGCAGTAAATTTTGTATATGTTTCAGACCTGGTTTTTTATGACCCATATCCTGAAATTCCAGAATTTGAAGCAGATACTACTCTTATTGAAATGGACGGATGTATAAATTTTACTTTGCTATCAGGTTTTGATGAATTTGTATTTTGGTACTTTGAGGGAGGAGTCCCAGCATCTTTTTTTAGTGATGAAGGATGGGAGCCTCCTCCCCCTATTTATTATTATAATACAGGAACATTTGATGTTACTGTTCAAACATCTGGAATGGCAGGGGGTTGCACAAATGTAATGGAGGATTATATAACTGTTATTGATCCGGTCGAAATCAAAACACCGTATGTAAATGATAAATTTGAGGTTTTACCAAATCCGGCAAATGATTATTTGATCATAAATATATTACCGGAAAACGAAGGAGAAATAATCATCTATAATTATTTGGGCAGGAAAATATACAACATTCCGGTTAATGATCAATCGACTCTTAAAATCAATGTTTCCGGTTATTCTTCAGGTATATATTTCATTGTATACAAAACCGTGACAGGAAAAACCTATACAGAAAAGGTTGTTGTGAAATAAAACCTTTTGATCCCTTAATTAAATCGTTAATTCGTTACATCGTGCAATCGTGCAATTCTTTTCAAGTGTCGTTGATTTATCCGGAATGACAAATGAGGAATATTAATGAGGAATAACCAATAATAAATAAAAAATTAGGAAGTCTTGCTAATTTTGGATTATTACATAGTAAAAATGGGTAATGTGCTATAATCCTAAACTCATACTGACCAGCTCCGCAATATCATAATTCTTCATCACTTCCTCTTTGTTCTTGTATTTGATTCCATCAGTCATCATTGTCATACAGAATGGGCAGGCTGTAGCTACAATATCTGCACCTGTATCAATGGCTTCTTCAATGCGTTCGATGAACACTTCTTTGTCTCCTTTTTCAGCCTCTTTGAACATTTGTCCCCCACCGGCACCACAGCACAGGGCAAAACTTTTATGGCGTTTCATCTCCACATTGATGGATTGAATGCTGTTTAGCACGTCTCTTGGTGCCTGGTATTCGCCATTTGCCCGGCCAAGATAACATGGATCGTGAAAGGTGATTTTGTTATCTTTAAACAGATCGCTCTTCATACTGATCTTACCTTCCCTGATCATTTGCTGCAGGAATTGCGAATGATGGATCACTTCGTAGTTGCCTCCATAATCAGGATATTCGTTTTTCAGTGTATTGTAATCATGGGGATCACAGGTGATGATCTTTTTCACTTCATATCCATTCAGGGTCTCGATATTCATCATAGCCTGCATTTGGAAAAGCATTTCGTTACCTGCTCTTCTCGGTGTATCACCCGAATCGGATTCTTCCACACCAAGAACAGCATAATTTATTTTCAGGTGGGTAAGTATCTTGATAAATTCGCGCGTTACTTTTTTATACCTGTCATCAAAAGCACCGGCGCTGCCAACCCAAACAATATAGTCCGGCTTATCACCCTGTGCTGCCAGGTTGGCCAATACAGGAACCTCAATTTTGTTTCCATCTTTATCAGCAATATCTTCGGCCCAGAGAAGTCGGTCTTCCGGAGAAAACTGCCACGGTGCACCATTGTTTTCAATATTTGTAAAAACTGTATTCAATTCAGCAGGGCCTGCCGCTTCCTCCATAACAAGATAACGGCGCATATCAACGATCAATGATGGATGATTGATATTAACCGGGCATTCCTGTGCACAAGCATTGCATGTTGTGCATGCCCAGAGCTCCTCTTCAGTAATATAATCGCGTATCAGCGATTTTCCATCTGAATAGCTTTTATCCTTAACTAACCCGGGGCCTTTCTCCTTCATCCGGGCCCTCAGATCCATCAATACCTTTCTCGGCGACAATATTTTCCCGGTGATATTAGCCGGGCATACCTCCGTACACCTTCCACATTCTGTACAGGTCAGTGAATCCAGGTAATTTTTCCAGGTGACATCCTCTGCATCCAGCACCCCGAAACGTTGAACGGTTTCTTCCTCGGCAGGTTCTGAAAAAGCAGCATCAGGATCCATCATCAGCTTAACTTCTTTGGTAATGCTTTCCATGTTTGACAGGTAGCCAAGTGGCTCCAACCTGCTCAGGAAAACATTCGGAACAGACATAAAAACATGAAAATGTTTTGAATAAGGTAGAATATTAGCGAAGAGGAAGATCAACAAAATATGCATCCACCAGAAAATTTCATGCCATAAATGAACGCTTTCAGGTGAAACCCAGGTAAAGAAGCCTGAAAGAGCCATACTTATCGGAAAAACACCTTCTATTTCGTGAGCAGCAAATCCGGAGTCCAGAATATAAAATATATTCATCCCCAACAGGGAAACCATCAACAACTGAATGAGTTTCAGGGCAACGATGGCATCGGCATGCGATTTATGCTTCATCTCAACGCCGCTGAAGCGTTTGATTTTCATAAAAATGCGCCTGATAAGAAAGGCTGTGATCAAAACAAAAATAATAAAAGCAAAAATATCACCCGATGCAGTTATTACATTATATACCGGCCCAAGGATCGACAAAACCCGTTCAGTCTTGAAAAGGCCATCTATAATCATATCAATACTTCCGATCAGGATCATTAGAAAGCCCCACCAAACCAATGCATGCATAAATCCCACTACCGGCTTTCTGAAAATCTTTGTCTGAACAAAGGCTACTTCCAGCATAACCATGAAACGTTTTCCGAAATCCCTGACCGGATAGCATTTTGTGAGCTTAAAAAAAGAGATGATCCTCATCATGGTCCAGCCAAAAACACCTGCTGTGATCAGAAGGGCAATTATAAAAGCGATTTGTTTTGTCATTGAAGGTTTGTTTATTAGGTTATTAATGTGAATCAAGGGTTGAGATAATTTTTTTTTACCACAAAGGGTGCACAAAGGATATCACTAAGTCACCCTAAGGACTAATGAATTGCCCATTTACTACTATCTTTGTGATCCTTTGTGAAGTACTTTGTGTGACTTCGTGGTTAAATAAAATCTCAACCTTTGATTTGCATTATTAGATTTTTAGTACAATTATAAGAATTAACTACTAAAAACCAATGATAAATTAGCTTTTTGTTTAATTAGTCTTTTCCCTGCTTCAGGAACACAAATATCATCATAATCTTTATATTTGCATATTCATTAAAAGATTAAGTGTTTTAGCAATATGCAAAATCAAAAACCATATAAACCGAAAAACCATATCCGGATCGTAACTGCCGCATCTTTATTTGATGGGCATGATGCTGCGATAAATATTATGCGAAGGATACTTCAATCCACCGGAGCTGAAGTGATCCATCTCGGCCATAATCGTTCTGTAGCAGAAATCGTCGATTGCGCCATTCAGGAAGAAGCCCAGGCGATTGCGGTAACCTGTTACCAGGGTGGACATATCGAATTTTTCAAGTATATGTACGACTTGTTGAAAGAAAGAGGAGCCGGACATATTAAAATTTTTGGAGGCGGTGGAGGTGTTATTGTACCGGGAGAAATAAAAGAACTTCATGACTATGGTATAACCGGCATCTATTCACCAGATGACGGAAGAATGATGGGATTACAGGGGATGATCAATGACCTGATGAAGAAGGCTGATTTTCCTACCGGTAAAGATGTTCAGGTAACAGTTGATGATATTGAAGCAAAAGATGATAAAGCCATTGCTAAGCTTATTTCTGCGGCTGAAAATTATCCTGATAGCATCAATGAATTTATGTTGGAATTAAAAGAGAAAAAAAAATGTAAAAATGCCCCTGTTCTTGGTATTACAGGAACAGG
>JAGLWB010000310.1 GCA_023133655.1 Bacteroidales bacterium | reverse complement strand
ATACCGTATCGCAAAAAACACCCACCTCCAGCGGCAGATCGGCAGTGTCTAATTCCACATATATCGGAGTATAATCGGCCAGCTCCTCGTAAGTGAAATACTCAGTTGCAACATACCCTTTCGGAGCATCAGGCGGTGCCGATACATTCCACTGAAACGAACAATCCTCGGTACATTTCACTACCACCATGTCACCGTACTGCAATGGTCCAACTTTATAGGTTGCGAACCAATGGCCCTGCATTTTGAACATGGTCCAATATTGTGTTTTGATCCAAGTAAGCTTATCCCATACTCCGGCAAAAGCGTCCTGGGGCCAACGAGGCTCCGTTAAGAAATACCCTATCCAATTCTCTTTATCCGGCCCGTAAAGGCCTACCTCCCAGTCGGGCGTAAGGATAGTACCCGGACAGGGAAGGATGCTTTCTCCGGGATTGTCTGTCTCCATCTTATATCCCCTGTCACTATATACGTTCTCGAGATTGTATGGGTACCATTCATTATCATAATATGCTAAATCAGTCATATTTGGAGGTACAGCAATCCAGTGTTCAATATACAAATTAGATGGGAAGGGATCAACATTTTCGAGGAGGCTGATGGCATTAACTCCCTGGTTTGATTGGTTGTCCCTATCAAGGCGCGGGAAGGAGAGCCAGTTCCAGCCGGACTGGAGGGCGCGTGTTTCGGGAGCGCATTGGATGACACTGACGTTGCTTAAACAAAAATTGGAAAAGTAAAGTTTATTATTCGTTGAATTATAAGTGGATTTAAAGGGTAATATCTTCCAAAAAGATGCGTCCTTGAGAGACTGCTCATGAAGTATCTTAGAAACGAGACTTTCATCCGAAGCATCCA
This sequence comes from Bacteroidales bacterium, assembly GCA_023133655.1. Taxonomy (GTDB): domain Bacteria; phylum Bacteroidota; class Bacteroidia; order Bacteroidales; family JAGONC01; genus JAGLWB01. Next base: position 11,191 of record JAGLWB010000310.1, on the reverse strand, counting down.
ACACTTTGGTCCAGATGTCCTTTGTGCCAGATCTCCCAACATGATTTATATATAATCTGTTATTGAAACTATTATATTTAAATCCGGATACCCTCTCTGCTAGATTAACCAGGTTTAATTGGATATTATTATCTCCTGAATATACATACATATAAGCATCATTTGTAATGACGTATATTTTATTCTCTTTTTGAGAATATTCCATGGATTCAAGCTTAATGGTATACGGAAAAGGAATCAATTCATAACTATATGTTTCACCATTAATTACATAAAACCATGGTAGACCTTGATTCATACAATAAATTTTATTATTTATTGGATTAAACTCGCATTCAAGAATGTCATCTGCACCAGGAAGGTTTATCGTTGTAATTGGATTGTTATTCTCAGCGTTTAGAACAATCACTTCTCCTGTTTCCAAACATACAAACAGTCTTTCAGGATCTCCATAAACATCATATGCAAAGCATTTTATACCTTTGTCATCGATTGAAACCTCTGTATATGAATAATCATCAGCATCTATAACATATAATTTTTTTATTGAACCAGCTTTCACATAAGCATAAACTTTATCATGCGGACCAGAATACAACAATTTCGCTTCACCATATTCTCCCGGCATATCAATTATTGCAATATCCTGTGTCTGACCATCTATAACATAATATTTTTGTGTCAGATAACCTCCAACAAATACCTTATTTGAGTATTTATTATATGTACATGTTAAGATTTGGGCATCGACTTCCAGGTAATCAATAACCTCATCCGTATCTCCATTCATGATTGTAATAAAACTCGGTTTAGAAAAATTCTGACACAGGTAAACTTTATTGTCTTTAGAATTATAACATGAATTATAAATACATCCACCCAAATATAAGCTTGAGATGTAGTTACATTCCGGCGTATAAAAAGTCGTTTTTCCCCGTCCGCTAATTACACTAACATTATTATTTACACTATTGTAAACAAAATTATTACTATAATAAAGGTTCTCCAATTCTACTACATTATTTGTTTCACCATCAATACACTTGATTTGCATTAAGCCTGCGCAAAAAATATTATTACTGTATGGGTTATATAATATACTTTCCGCCCCGTCCAAGAAAATTTGTGCCAAAATCTCATCATTTTGATCAATTATTACAATACCTCCATTATTTGTGCTCCCCTCCTTTTGAGTAAAGTATACTTTATCATCATTACCGTTATAACAACCCTGGATTGTACCTGTATAATCTAATCCTTCAATATCTTCTAGTTGTGTAAGATCATTCGCATCGATTACAGCAATCTTATGCTCTCCTGCCAGACCGGCATATACTTTGTCGGAGGTTTCATTATATACCAGGGTTCTTGGAGTTCTTGCAACACCGATGAATATAGTTGGCTCAATACTCATATCAGGGTTATAAACCCTAATCCCGTTATTTACACTAGCAAAAATCTTACTGCCATCCGGTTTACACACAATATCATATATATAACTACTTGTTATTGTTGTAGAACTGAATTCTATTTCATTGTTTTCTCCATTTATCACAAGGATTTTACTCTTAGCACTCCCCCCCAACCTATAGTTAATAACCCAATACAACTGGTCATAGTTATAATCGTATTTAACAAACGAGCTTTTAGGAAAATAAAACGAATTACTCAAATATGTAAGTGTAGTAATTTCTGTGTCATCTGTTGCATCTAATATTATTAGCTTTGTTTTACCTTCGTCTACATAAGTGCAATATACTTTAGGCACACTAAATGTTCCCGGGGATCTATACGATAAATTCTGCGGATAACAATACCAATTAGAACCATATTTTCCATAAATTCCTGATCCTGAAATTGTTATCGGATACATAATCGTATTTGTATTTCCATCTACTACAATTATTCTTCTATTTCCATAATAATAATATTTATTATAATCCGGGTTAAAACAACCACTTCCTGCCAGGGCTCCTCCTTCATCGACAGGCACCCATTGATTTTCAATTAAAAAATCATCTCCATACGATTCAATGGGATTAAGATTATTTGTGTCTATTGTTAAAGTATCAATAACATATGTCTGAGAATAACAACTTAGTATACTTAGTATGACACTAAAAAGATAAATAATCCCCCTTTTTACACTCTGTCGCAGAACCCCAGGTTTATTTATGAAAATACTCCGGCGCATAGTATTTTTAATCTGACCTTTAGACCTTTTTAATTCCGTTTGAATCATAAAATTACAATTTTTCATAAAACCTCCCTAATTTTGATTAATAAAATGAAAATAAATAGATTGCATAATTCTAATTTATATATTTAACATATATATCTATTAATCATGTTTTTTTTTCTTAGGTAATACAAAAAATTTGGGTATTTGTTAACAATTTATGAACATAGTTCTTGAGATGTGAATAATTCCAATAGTAACTCAGGTTTCCGCAAATTTTTCAGGTTCAAGGTGGGCCGAAAGATGTAACATCTGACAGCAAAGGGAGACGGGAATCGGGAAACAGGAAACAGGAATCAGTAGCCGGTAGCCGGGCAGATTAGATATAAGTAGAAGAATCAAAAATTTAGCCCGGTTGTTTTTCGCATAAATTGTAGCCTTTCAAAATCTGCAGTTTTTTCTCTTCCCTTTAAAATCTTTCCTTTAAACTGATCGATGGAATTATAATGATGCTGTTTCATCCATCCTTCCAGGTCATTAAGGATCTTTCCAATAATCTCAGGGCCACTCTTGTAAATAACAGAACAGATTTGGGTTGCGCTGGCACCAGCAAGGATCAGCTTAACCACCCCTTCATGATCAAATACGCCCGTTGAGGCAGCCAGGTCGCATTTAACTTTATTTGAAAGAGCGCCAATCCACCGTAACGGCTGGGTCATTTCAACGGGTGAGCTTAAGTAATTTTCATAAATAACCGTTTCGTTATCAATGTTAATGTCAGGACGGAAGTAACGGTTAAACATAACAATGGCATCAACACCTGCAATGCTAAGCCTGTTAACCATACGCGACAGGTTGGTAAAACAGGGGCCTATCTTTACAGCAATTGGAATGCTAACCTGCTCTTTTACAGCACTGATAATCTCGAAGTAGGTTTCTTCAATACCCTGGCTTTCGACATTCTCATCAAAAGGGAAAATAGAGATGTTCAACTCAATGCCATCTGCACCTGCATCTTCAAGTTTTTTGGCAAAAGATGGCCATTCGTTGGCTGTAATACAGTTTATGCTGGGAATAACAGGTATTGCAACCTCTTTTTTAGCTGCTTCCAATAAATGAATGTATTGATTTACCCCATATTCTTTGGAAATATCCTTGATATGATCGGCTGCAGTTGGATACCAGTAATACATTGGATGATCATCCAACTTAATTTCAATATCGAAAAGAATCTGCTCTTCAAACAGCGACTTCAAAACAACCGCACCAGCGCCATGATCAGCATACTTTTTAATATTATCGACAGAACTGGTTAATTTCGAGCTACTTACTATAATGGGGCTAGATAATGTTAGTCCCATGTATTTGGTCTTAAGGTCCATTTTTTATGTTTAATTTTTGTTAATGAAAGAAAAAATAAAATTACAAAAAAAATCGTAATTTATCAGTGTGCCGAAAGGCAATAAATGATAGGGTTTGTGGGGGGGATTTCTTATTCTTTGTGCAACTTTGTGGCTTCTCCGTGGCTCTCTGTGTAATAGCTATGTCACAAAGTTACGCAAAGAAGACACTGAGTTTCACAGAGAAGTATTATAATTAATTCTTTATTTTGACACTGATTTGTTACAAAAAATCAATTTAGCTGTCAGGTGTAACACCTGACAGCACAAAAATTCAACTTAGTTGTCAGGTGTAACACCTGACAACACAGAGTCGTCGGGGAAAAACACAGCATTTACTTCTTTTCCCCTGAAGGAGGGCTGGGTGGGGAAGTGGCAAAAGACTTAAAAGAAGCCGGATCTTTTATCCTGTCCTTCATAAAATCAAGGGCTTTTAATAAATTACTGTGCGCTTTTGGGGTTAGCCCTTCTTTAAACTCCCACTCATATCCTTTGATACGCAACACATAGGTCTCAGGATTTTTGTTATAAAGTTTATTGCACAAGTCAAGGATAAAGGATGGAGAAGAAGCATGCATCGTAAATTCAATCTTCGCCTCTGAAGGGTCAACCCTGGTTAATATTACAGCATCAATTGGCTCGATCGTCGCGTCAATAAAAACAACAATATCTTTATCTGAAATAGTTTCTGAATCTTCAATATTTAACTGGTAGTTGCTATCAACCTCAATATTGGATAACTTTTTTTCCTTTATCCAGGGCTCAATGAATTCGATAAATGCGTTTCCTAATCCATCATCCTCTCGGCCCGGATTACCATAGCCAAACAGAAGGATTTTCGGAGTTTTCTGCATCGCCTATTTGAACTTCTTACTAATCAGGTTATCATTCTCGTCGTACAATTTAATCTCAAGAGGCATTTTCCCCATAGCGTGGGTTGCACAACTTAAGCAGGGGTCATACGCCCTGATGGCTACTTCAACAGCATTCATCATTCCTTCGGTGATCTCATGGTTTCCAGTCATCTCCCTTGTTGCAACATAGTTAACAGCATTGTTCATAGGGATATTATTGTTGGTAGTAGAAACGATCAGGTTAGCCATTTCGATCTGGTCGTCATCATTTATCCGGTAATGGTGGAACAATGTCCCTCTTGGAGCTTCAAGTAGCCCAACACCCTCCTTTTGCTTTGTTCCTTTTGTCACCAGGTCATCACCCTGAAGATCAGAATCATTAAGCAATTCCCGGATCATCTCAGCCGCATGCAACGTTTCAATCAGGCGAGCCCAGTGGTAGTGCATACACATATCGTTTGGTTTGCCATTGGTATAGGCTTTAAATATCTCAAACTCTTTCTGTGCCAGCGGTGAAGGAATAAAATCACAGGTATTAAGTCGTGCCAGCGGGCCAACCCTGTACCATCCATTCGTTTCACCTAATGCTAAAAGGTACGGGAACTTCATATAGCTCCAGTTTTTGACTTCTTCTCCAACATATTTGAGATAATCCTGACAGTCTATATCATTGAGTATTTTCTTCCCGTCGGCGTCAACAGCTCTCAGAAGCCCATGATATATATCCAATGCTCCATCTTCACGAACCAGGCTCATTGAGCTGGAAGGGAAACGCGAAAAATTATCGATAAAATCTTTATTGGCTTTGTGGTAGCCTTTGAAAAAATCGAGAGCACCCTGAGCCCATTCTACCATTTTCTCAGCATTTAAAGGATCATCCCCCTTCAGGAGAAAGTCTCTTTCTTCAATACTCAGGTTTTTATTGATCCCTCCGGGGATAGCACCTGTCCCATGAATTTTTTTCCCGGCTGTTACCTTAATGACCTCCTGGCCAAATTTCCTCATCATCACGCCTTGAACAGCGAGATCCTTGTGTTTCATAGCCACTCCAATGATGTTACGAATGGCCGGATCGCCATCCACACCAAAAAGGAGGTCGGGTGATACCAGGTGGAAAAAATGAAGTACATGCGACTGAAAAAACTGGCCGTAATGCATCAATCTCCGCATTTTTTCACCAGTAGGCGTCAGTCCATCACCAGTTCCTGCTCCCACAATCACATCCAATGCTTTGGCTGCAGCCAGGTGATGACTAACGGGGCAGATGCCACACAAACGTTGAACAAGCACAGGGGCTTCCCAATAAGGCCTTCCCTGAACAAAACGTTCAAACCCCCTAAATTCTACAATATGTAACCTGGTTTGTGTTACTTTACCTTCGTGGTCAATGTGTATCGTTACTTTTCCGTGTCCTTCAACCCGGGTTACAGGTTCAATTGTTATTTTCCTTGACATTTTTCTTTCTGTTAATATTAATCAAACTTAACTACTTCATAAGGCAACTTCATTTCATCACCAGTTACCAGAGCTACTAAAACATCCCAGATCAGGTCGGCGCGAGGCGGGCATCCTGGGAGATAGTAATCAATTTTTACAACCTCATGGCAAGGATAAACCTTGTCGAGGAGCATCGGGAGTTCTTTATCATTGGGAAGTATCTTATGAATGTTTCCCTTTACAGTTGGTCCATCCAGGTATGCTTCAGCGAGACACTCTTCTATTGGAATGCCATTTCTCAAAGCTGGCAGGCCACCCATGATGGCACACTCTCCAAGTGAAACCAATATCTTGCAATTTTTTCTAAAATCTTTTAATACATGAATATTTTCGCTATTGCAGCACCCACCTTCAATCAAACCAATATCGCATTGCTTTGTAAATGTTTTAATATCATTGATGGGCGATTTATTAAATTCGACCAGTTCAATCAGATCAAGGATCCTTTCATCAATATCAAGTAACGACATATGGCATCCAAAACATCCTGCCAGTGAAGTTGTTGCAACTACCAATTTACTCATAATTTCAGCCTCCTAATTTATTTATTACCTTCTATATCACTTCCTATGGGAACATTATCATATGCTCGTTTACCAATAGGCACATCGAACCCTTTTTCTTTTACCAGGATAGATCCGACAGGGCAGACATCCATAGCTTTTTGTGCGAGTTCATCCGTAAGTTTATCCGCCAGTTCAGGATCAACATGAACGCGAAGTTTATGGCCTCTTCCGTAAAAAGCAAAGATACTTTTGCCATCTTCATCTTTAATTGACTTAATACATCGCTTACAAAGAATGCATCTGTTTTGATCTTTAATAATCTTGGGATGCGATGCGTCCACTCCCTTCACAGGAAATGAATATGGGAAGCGAGGGGCCATCATTTGAAAACGATAAGCCAGGGCCTGAAGCATACAGTTACCACTTTTTTCACATGCAGGGCAGAAATGATTCCCTTCAACGAATAACGATTCAATAATTGCTTTTCTGATTTCTCTGATTTCGGGAATATCATTTTCAATCTCCATTCCGTCAAGCAATGGCGTAGTACATGCAGTCATAGGCCGGCCGTTAATGTTAACGGTACATATGCGGCACGATCCCTGAGGTTTAATACCGGGAATATTACATAAAGTAGGTATATAAATACCATTCTCCCATGCAGCATCAACAATGTATTGTCCTTTCTCGGCTTCACACGTTACACCATCGATCTTAAATTTAATTTTATTGCTCATTTTTTTTATCTTAAGTTGCAAACAATTAATTACAACAAATTACTACCAATTACTTTTTATTACACTTCGCTCAAGGTGGCAGTTTAAATATTCGGAATTCTTCCAACAAAGTCACATGATTCCTGAACTGCAGTGCTTAAATCAAACTCGCTTACATAATCTTCATCTTTGTCGACCAGGTCTTCATATAAATGTCTGAAATTTTTAATCGAAGTCAGAATAGGATTGGTACAGGTTTGTCCCAGTCCGCACCGGCTAACTCTGGGTATCTGTCCCCATTCTTCCATATCGTCAATATCTTTTCTTATACCTTTTCCATCAATGATGCGTTTCAATGTTCTTCTTAAGATAACGGGGAAATTCCGGCAAGTGGAACAAGATCCGCAAGATTCTTCAATAAAGAAATCCATAAAATTAAGCACTACATCTTTTAAAAGATCTCTCTGTTCACCAAAAATAATCATGGCGCCACCTGTAGCGAGGTCTGCATAACTTATGGTACGACTAAACTCATCCGGGCCGATCAATGCTCCGGATGGCCCTCCTACCTGAACTGCCTGAACCTCAGTCGCGCCGACCATCCCCAGCATATCATCAATACTAAATCCCCATTCAACTTCATAAACACCCGGGAACCTGCAGTCGCCAGATATGCTTAACAATTTAGAACCGGTTGAGTCGTTTGTGCCTAAGGCGCTATACCATTCACTTCCTTTATTAATAATTTTAACAACTGTAGCCAGTGTTTCAACATTATTAATAACGGTTGGCTTGTCAAGGTATCCTCTCTCAACAGGGAATGGGGGCCGGTCTCTGGGCTCTCCGCGTTTTCCTTCAGTCGACTCAATTAATGCTGACTCTTCACCGCAAACGTATGCGCCGGCGCCAAATTGAATTCGAATATCAAAATTAAATCCTTCAAGCCCGGCAATATTTTCTCCAAGTAAATTATTACCCCGCATTCGGAAAAGCACATCATTAAGGAATTTCCCCAGGTATTTATATTCATACCTTAAATACAGAATCCCTTTTTTTGCACCAATAGCGTAACCACCAATAACCATTCCTTCAAATATCATCTCGGGGCATTCTGTTAGTAACACACGATCTTTAAACGTTCCGGGCTCACCTTCATCAGCATTACAAAAAATATATCTTTCTTTTTCGACAGCCGCACGGCAAAACTCCCATTTCAAACCGGTTGGGAAGCCAGCTCCTCCCCGACCACGGATCTTTGAGGCTTTCACTTCTTCAATCACAGCTTCCGGCGTGATCTGCACAATTTTTTTAATGGCATCTCCTGGTGAGCAATCATTCAATAACACCGGGCCTATTCTTCGAATATGGTTTGCTACCATTGAACGAACAAGAACAGACTTATTGTTTCCACCACCATATCCCTCTGTATACATTTCGTATACTGTTTTACCGGCTCTCATATCAGCAACCAGCTCCCTGACCCGAAACGGAGTAAGCTTAGTGAATGGCACATTATTGATCAAGGCAGCAGGTTCCTGGTCGTTCATACCAATGTCGGATGTAGCGAATAATCCAATCAGGTTATCTTCACAAACCTGACCAAAATTGCATCCGAGTTCTTCCTCGAAGGCTTTGGCTACCTCTTCCTGCCCCATCATTTTTGCCACTACACTGTCATTTAAATAAACAGTGTATTTTCCGGTTGGTTCCGTCGTAAAAAAATGATAAAATGATAACGTTTGTTCGACATCAACCGTTGATATATCGAGTTGATCCGCTAAATCCTTAACCGTTTCCTTCGAAATAAAGCCCAGTTCTTCCTGAAAATCGATCAACATATCCATTAACCTGAATCTGTCTTTTTTGTATGTGTTAATAATCTGTTGCACAGTGGAATTCATAACTTAAATTTGTTTTTTAATTATCTATCTATCAGGCTATTACAGTTTATTTATAAGCAAAGCAATATTGTTATTAGATTAACAGAGCAAAAGTATATTTGATTTCTAATATAACCAAATTCCATTGTGTATTTAGAAACATTTTAATTAACAGTTTATATATATATCTAAATGTTAAAATATTAAATTTGTGAAACAATTAACAAGCTGGCTTAGGGTTCCTATTTTCTTCAAGCTTTTATATGGAACTTCAAAACACCTACTATGAACCTTATGATTTAATATTTTTCCTAAATTTGATAATGATTAGCTACTCGCTTATTTTGATTAATCCAAAATCATTACACTCATGAACCTTTCTTCAGATATAAAAAAAATTTTCAGCCTTATTATGTGGCTCATTGCCATGCACTCTTTTTGTGCAGGTATGTTTTTAATATTTCTTCCTGAATCGTATATGCCCGTATTTGGCTTTGCAGAAAATACCCAACTCTTCTTTCGCATGCAGGGTGGGGTTTTTCATATCGTCATGGCCATAATATATGGTATTGCAGCAATCAATGTCAATAAATATAAAGTATTGATCACTGTTTCCATTATTGCAAAACTTATTGCTACAATCTTTCTTTTTTCATATTTTATTCTTGAGGATAGGATTTTGTTGGTATTGTTGTCAGGAATTATTGATTTTTTAATGGCGATCATCATGTGGAGACTTCAGAACTTGAACAGAAAAGCGCATAAAGAAATTCAGGAAGATATCCAAAAAGATGAAGCATCAAGGGGGAGTTTTAATAAGATATCAAATGAAAATTTGAACAAAGATGTTTAAAAAGAACCGTTTACCAACTATTATAGTAACCGGTGCATCAGGATTTATTGGCCGGTATTTTCTCGAGTATATTAAAGAGGATTACAATGTTATTGCTATAGCGCGACGTTCCAGCACCGAAGCTGGAGTTCCTTTTCATCCACATATTAACTGGGTACAATGGGATATTTCGAATAAGAGACATTTTTATGAAGTATTGGGATATATTATGGGAAAAGGAGGAGCAGATTATATGGTGCATCTCGCCGCTTACTATGATTATGAATATGATGATAATCCCGAATATGAAAGAACTAATATCACTGGTACAAAAAATGTTATGGAACTGGCAAAAAAAGTGAATGTTAAACACTATTTATTTGAAAGTTCAATGACAGTATGCAAGTTCCCTCTCAGAGGAGAGGTAATAACTGAAACATCACCGGCAAATGCTGACTTTGCCTACGGTTTAAGTAAAAAGGCCGGTGAAGAGATGGGAATGGTTTATTCCCAGTATTTTAAATGCTCCATGATCAGATTTGCTGCAGTATACAGTGACTGGTGTGAATTTGCTCCCCTGTATAAATTCATGTCAACCTGGTTAGCAAAAAAATGGGATTCCCGGTTCCTGGGTGGAAAAGGAGAATCTGCTATTTCCTACATACATATACATGATCTTTCCAGGTTAATGATTTCAATTATAAAAAATCACGAGAGGCTTCCAGCTTACGGTATTTATTTAGCCAGCCCTGATGGATCAACTTCTCATAAAGAATTACTCTATACAGCCACCAGAGATTTTTACGGTAAGGCCATAAAATCGATATTATTACCACGTCCGCTTACTTTTCCGGGCTTACTTTTTAAACATACACTGGGAAAGTTAGGTTTGATTCCGGAACCCTATGAAAGATTCTGGATGTTACGCTATATTGATCATAAATTGGAAGTTGATGCTTCATACACCAGGGAAGTTCTTGAATGGGAAACTACCCCAAGATATCATATACTAAGACGACTGTTATTCTTACTTGAAAAATTAAAAAGTCATCATAATTTATGGCATTTACGAAACGAGGCTGTTCTTAAGATAGTAACACATCGTGCTAATCTGACCATATATGAACAAATGATTCGTGAAGAGGATGCAATCCTTGATAAGATCACATCGTTTATCCGTTCCCCTGAAAATGTTTCGTTATTCCCCAGTTATACTGCTTTGACCAATATTGATTTTCAAAGCATGATGAGTACACTCTATCACTTATTGATGGCAGCTGTCAGGAGTGGTGACAGGAGCCTGATGATCAAATATATTGATGACATT
>JAGLWB010000031.1 GCA_023133655.1 Bacteroidales bacterium | reverse complement strand
CTTCGCTTCGCTCAGCTTTGAACTTAAATCGATGAAACAACAACATTACAAATATTCAAAAATGCAGCTTTTCTGGTTGGTTGCTTTGAGGGTATTGATCGGCTGGAACTTTTTGTTTGAGGGGTTGGTGAAATTAACAAACCCTAACTGGTCAAGTGTTGGGTATCTTCTTGATTCTGAAGGGTTTTTGAAAGGTTTTTATTACTCACTTGCTTCGTCTCCCGAAATTTTAAAAATAGTTGATTTATTAAATATCTGGGGATTGATCCTGATAGGGCTTGGATTAATAATAGGTGCTTTTTCAAGGGCAGCCATTATTTCCGGTATTACCCTTCTCGGGTTTTATTATCTTTCGCATCCACCTTTTGTTGGTTTAAGGTATGCTTTGCCTATGGAGGGAAGTTACCTGGTGGTAAGCAAAATCCTCATTGAAATGGTTGCGCTGGTTGTTCTATTACTGTTTCCAACTAGTAAGATTATTGGGGTTGATAAATTTTTCTTTTCAATAAAAAAGAAAAAAACAAATGATTAATGACTAAAATGGACGATCATAATAAAGACACTATTAATCAAGATTACGGCGAAAAGCACAGGTTAAGCCGTAGAGATATCATAAAAGGGCTTGCAACAATTCCTGTTTTAGGAGCCTTTGCTTACGGATGGTACAAAAAGAAAAAATATGAACGCTACTTAAAGCAATCCATTCAGGAAGAGATCAAACTTGACGCCAAGGCGCCAGTTTTCTATTCAGATTCATCAAAAGAGAAGCAAATACGATTAGGGATAATAGGTTTTGGGGAGCGTGGACAGCACCTGCTACGAGCTGCCGGTTTTGCCCACCCATCGGTTATTGATTCATGGAAAGAAGGAGCTCTTCATAACAAGATCGATCGGCGTTACGAAGATTACATTGAACAAGAAAATCTAAACATTGCTGTAAATGGTATTTGTGATATTTATGAGATCAATGCCCAAAAGGGCATCGAAGCGGCTGCCAATACTAATAAAGAAGGCTCTGGCAGGGAAAAAGGCCCTGGCCCAAAACGATACTTAACCTATAAAGAACTAATCGCTTCCGATGATATTGATGCTGTTATCATTGCAACCCCTGATCATTGGCACGGGACCATCACCATTGAAGCGGCTAAAGCCGGGAAGCATGTTTACTGTGAAAAACCGATGACATGGACTGTTCCCGAAACTTATGAAGTTGTCGAAGCGGTAAAAGAAAGTGGTATTGTTTTCCAGCTTGGTCATCAGAACAGGCAATCAGAAAGTTATTATAAAGCTAAGGAGGCTATAGAAAAAAACATCCTTGGAAAAGTAACCTTAATTGAAGTAACCACAAACCGTAACTCTCCGGTTGGAGCGTGGGTTTATGATATTCATGAAGAAGCAAACCCAACTAATATTGATTGGGATCAGTTTATAGGGCCTGCTCCCTATCATAAATTCAACCTGGAAAGATTCTTCCGGTGGAGGTGCTGGTGGGATTACAGTACCGGACTATCAGGCGACCTTTTCACGCACGAATACGACGCCATTAATCAGATACTCAACCTTGGCATCCCCCATTCTGCTGTGTCATCAGGGGGAATCTATTATTATAAAGATGGAAGGACCGTGCCTGATGTCCTGAATACAGCTTTTGAATACCCCGACAGAAATCTTTCTCTCTTATACTCTGCAACTTTGGCAAGTAATCACCGGAGAGGAAAAGTGATTATGGGCCATGATGCCTATATGGAAGTGGGAACCAATCTGAAAATCTTTGCTGATACAAACTCTACACGTTATCAGGAAAAAATTAAAGCAAAGATCATCGATCCTTCCCTGCCCATATATTCTTACACACCGGGAATGAAAAAAGTGGATGCCATTACATCACCTACAGAGCATTACTTTGCAGGAAGGGGTCTGCTTTACACATACCGGGGGGGTAAACGGGTTGATACATCCCACCTCCACATCAAAGAATGGATCGATTGCATAAGAAACGGTACACAGCCCAGTTGTAACATTGACCAGGGATTTGAAGAGGCAATAACAGCCCATATGGGAACCATCGCCTACAGGGAAAAAAGAGAAGTATTCTGGGATGCAGACAAACAGGAAATAATTTAATTGCCACACGGTAAATCGCAGTACGCAGTTCATGAAAAAACGCGGAACGGAACTTTTAGTGCTAAACACAAAACGCAAAACAAATTAGAATGATAAATCGTAGAACATTTGTAAAAAGCCTGACAGCATCAGTTGTGGTAAGCATGATCTTACCGGCCAGGCTAAATGCTATTCCATTGAAAAAAATAATCGGTATACAGCTTTATACGTTACGCGATTTGATCAAAGAAGATTTTGAAGGTACGTTAAAATCAATTGCGCAAATTGGATATAACTCTGTTGAAGCAGCAGGGTATTACGACGGTAAATTTTACAAACTTTCTCCGAAAGCATATAAAAAAATTGTTGCAGACAACGGGCTGATCTCGATTAGTACTCACACTGCTATTGATCCAAAAAACGCACAACTCGTTATTGATAATAGTCTGGGTGCTGGGATGGCTTATATCGTTCTTCCTTCTATTGGCAAAGAATTAAGAAATACCCTTGATGATTATAAAAAATTAGCAGATAAGTTCAACATTATTGGTGAGCTTTGTAAAAACTCAGGTATTGCATTCGCTTACCACAACCATGCCTACGAGTTTGAAGCCATGGAAGGGGTGATTCCTTATAACATCCTGCTTGAACGAACCGAGCCTGAACTTGTGAGCTTCCAACTTGACACTTATTGGGTTGTATATGGAGGATATGACCCTGTTACCTATTTTAAGAATTATCCAGGAAGATTTAAACTCTGGCATATAAAAGATATGGACGCCACACCTAAACGTGAATCCACCGAAGTTGGACAAGGGACTATCGACTTTAAGGCAATCTTCGCATCCAAAAAAATTGCCGGAATGAAATACTATTTTGTTGAGCAGGAATCATTTAATATGCCTCTTCTTGAAAGTGTAAAAATTAGTTTTGATTACCTGAATAATCTTAATTATTGAAGCTCTCCATCATGTGCAGCAAGATAAAAGAAAAAAGGGGAATGATAAAAGGACCTGATAAAATACTAAATGCCGGAATTATTGGTTTTGGCCTATCCGGAAAAGTTTTCCATGCCCCTTTCCTTGATGTACACCCGGGATTCAACCTTAAAAAAATTGTTGAACGACATCATCAGCATGCAAAGAAAGTTTATCCCTACATAAAGGTTGTAAATGATATTAATGACCTGATAGACGATCAGGAAATTGACCTGGTAGTGATCTGCACACCAAATACGTTGCACTACCCTATTGCCAAAAAATGCCTGATAGCTGGGAAACATATTGTTGTGGAAAAACCATTTACACCTACTTCGAAGGAAGCTGATGAGCTGATAAAAATAGCTGATTCAAATAACCTTAAACTTTTTGTTTACCACAACAGAAGATGGGATAATGATTTTCTTACAATAAAAACAATGTTAGCGAATGAGCTACTGGGTAATATTTCGGAATATGAAGTGCATTTCGATCGTTATAACCCAGAAATAATTGACGGGGCATGGAGGGATGAAAAAAAACCCGGTGGGGGAATTCTTTTCGATCTTGGGTCTCACCTGATTGATCAGGCATTGCAATTATTTGGCTTTCCTGACAGCATTTCAGCTGACATCCGTATTCAGCGGAAAGGGGGGAAAGTTGATGACTATTTTGACATAAAACTGCATTATCCTGCCTTTAATGCCACCCTTAAAGCCGGCATGCTGGTAAAAGAGCCCGGACCACGCTTTATCCTCCATGGAAGTAAAGGATCTTTTCTGAAACACGGGATAGATCCCCAGGAAAATGCACTTAAAAACGGTTTAACGCCGGATGCTGAAAACTGGGGTGAAGAAGATAGAAAACAGTGGGGATATTTAACAATCGATGATAACGAGTTACAACAAGACGGACGAATTCAAACTTTACCGGGATGTTACCAAAACTTCTATAATAATGTTTATGATGTACTTGCAAAGGGGGCGGAAATGGCCATTAAGCCTGGCGAAGCCAGGGATGTGATCAGAATCATTGAGATCGCATTTGAAAGTGCCCTTCAGAATAAATCAATTAGTTTCAATCAATAAAACATTGATAATGAAAAAAAACAGACAAGACAAAATCAACCGTCGTAAATTCATTAGCACTGCAGTTACTGCCGTAGCAGGATTTACTATTCTTCCAAGTCATACTATAAGTGGGTTAGGGTATATTCCGCCCAGCGACAAACTGAATATTGCAGGTGTGGGAATAGGAGGCGTAGGAAGGACCAATATTAGAAATTCAAGTACTGAAAACATTGTAGCCCTCTGTGATGTTGACTGGAAATATTCAGAAAAAACATTCGATGATTATCCAAAGGCAAAAAAATATCATGACTGGAGGAGGATGTTCGACGAAATGAATGATTCGATTGATGCTGTTATTATTGCTACTTCCGATCATACACATGCCATCATAGCAGCACATGCTATTACTCTCGGGAAGCATGTTTATGTTCAAAAACCGCTTACACATTCAGTTTATGAATCACGCCTCTTAACCAATCTGGCCCGGAAATACAAAGTTGCCACACAAATGGGTAATCAGGGTAATTCCGGTGAAGGGATACGCCAGGTTACTGAATGGATACAAAGTGGGGCCATCGGAAAAGTTCATAAAGCTTATGCATGGACAAACCGGCCAATATGGCCACAGGGATTGGAACGACCAACCGATATATATCCCATTCCGGAAACTTTAAGCTGGAACCTCTTTCTTGGTCCGGCTCCTGAAAGACCTTACAACCCTATTTACACTCCATGGAACTGGAGAGGATGGTGGGATTATGGAACCGGGGCGCTTGGCGACATGGCCTGCCATATAATGGATCCTGTGTTTAAAGCACTTAATCTCCGATACCCGGTGAAAGTACAGGCAAGTTCCACACAAATCAACACCGAATCTCCACCTCATGCCGAGATTGTACATTACACCTTTCCTGCACGAGATAACATGCCTGAAGTGGAAGTATCATGGTATGATGGAGGATTGTTACCTGAGCGCCCTGAAGATTTACCAGACGGAGAAATCCTGGGCCGGGATAAAAATGGTGGTTGTATCTTTGAAGGAAGTGAAGGAAAATTGATGTGCGGTGCTTATGGCAGAGACCCAATACTTCTTCCGTATGATGCTATGGAAAGCTTTTCAGAACCTGCGAAAACAATCAGGAGGCCGGAAACGGAAATAGGTAAAACCTGCTGGGAAGGCACTCATGAACAAGATTGGATCAGAGCCTGCAAGGAAAGTCCTGAAAACAGGATGCAATCTTCTTCTAACTTTGATTATGCAGGCCCGCTCAACGAAATGGTGGTCATGGGAGTTGTGGCAGTCAGGCTTCAGGATTTGAACCGGGTGCTCTTATGGGATGGAAAAAATATGAGATTTACGAATATCTCTGATACGGATGAGATCAGGGTGGTTACCTCAGATAGTTTTGAAGTGATCGACGGCCATCCCCATTTTGACACGCAGCGCACAACAATCAATGCAAAACAGGCAGCTGAGGAATATATCAAACACCAATATAGATATGGTTGGTCATTACCTGAGATGCCTTAATTAAATGAAGTTGGTAACTAAAAATTCTTATCATGAAAAAAATAACATTAACAATCACTATTATTTCCTTTGGAATAATAATGTTCTCATGTACACCTGGAGGAAAAAAACAAAAAAATCAAAAAAAACCACCCACGACTGAAATGAAACAAAAACTCAATGCCTTAACACAGGCTGAGATTGATGAAGGATGGATGCTGTTGTTCGATGGAAAAACAAGCATTGGCTGGAGAGGGTACGGTAAAGAAAATTTTCCTGAAAAAGGCTGGCTTGTAGAAAACGGAACACTACATGTCACTGGGTCTGGCAAAGGAGAAGCCGGTGGTGGTGGAGATATCATCACTGAGAAAAAATATGGAAATTTTGAATTATCACTCGAGTGGAAAGTCTCTGAAGGAGGAAACAGCGGTATATTCTACTTGGCTCAGGAAAAACCCGGCCAGCCGATCTGGAAGTCTGCCCCTGAAATGCAAATACTTGACAATGCCAAACATCCCGATGCCAGGCTTGGCGTTAAAGGAAACAGAGCAGCAGGAGCACTATACGACTTAATACCGGGTAAATTTGAAGCCGTGAATCCAGCTGGAGAATGGAACCATGTTATGATCATGGTTTACAAAGGGACTGTTGTACACTGGATGAATGGAGAAAATGTATTGGAGTACCATCTTTGGACAGATGACTGGAAAAGAATGGTTTCTAACAGCAAGTTTAAGGATTACGAAGACTTCGTTAATACTGCCACAGAAGGTTACATCGGGCTTCAGGATCATGGTGATGATGTATGGTTCAGGAATATTAAAATCAGGGAATTGTAATACACTTATAAGTCATCCGGTTTTCTAAAAAATCTCATCTATTAAAATAATACATTGCTGTCCGGAATAAATGTTCTATTTGAGCACAAATTATTGGTTTTTATATTATTAACACATATTTCGCTCCTATGGGGCTTCTGTTT
>JAGLWB010000309.1 GCA_023133655.1 Bacteroidales bacterium | reverse complement strand
GATTGGATACGCCTGCATTATACCTACCCGACGGGCTTTCCTCTTGATTTGCTGGAGGTAATTGCAAACAATGAAAAGGTCTGTAATTATATCGACATTCCTGTTCAACATATCAGCAATTCAATTCTTGCATCAATGAAAAGGAATATAACCTCCACTCAAACATACAATTTGCTTGATAAGATCAGGGACAAGCTCCCTGATGCAGCTATTCGAACTACTTTGATAGCAGGGTATCCCGGCGAAAGTGAAAAGAATTTTCGCGAGCTGAAAGATTTTATCAGAACATTTAGGTTTGACCGCCTCGGCATTTTCACCTATTCACATGAAGAAGATACACCCGCCTTTAATCTGAAAAATAATATCCCTGAAGAGGTCAAACAACAAAGAGCAGCAGAGATCATGGAGATCCAGGAAAAAATTTCACTTGAGAAGAACAGAGATAAAATTGGTAAAATTTACAAAGTTATTATCGACAGGAACGAGGGCGATTATTACGTTGGCAGAACACAATATGATTCACCTGAAGTTGACAATGAAGTCCTGATTCCTACATCCGCTGATAAAACAGTTAAAGTTGGTAAGTTTTATCAAGTGCATATTACAGATGCAGAAAGTTTCGATTTATTTGGTATAGTTAAAGATTTATAAATAATTCTTTTTTAATTTTGTTAGCCTTATTATTAATTACTAAAGTTGCGCAAAGATTATTTCGTCTCATGGCAAGATATTATAGTTAATCACAAACCAGCAAAAATTATGAAAAAAATTATTTTTCTTCTACTTTCTTTATCCTTTGTTACGGTTATTGGTTTTGCTCAGACAAGTCAACCTTCCAAAAACCAGAAAGATGAAAAAAACCAAAAACAAGGGTATTGGGAAGAGAAACAGGGTCGATCCATTTATAGCGGCGATTATGTCGATGGAAAAAAAGAAGGAACATGGGTTAAACACTTTAACAACAACATCCTAAATAAGGTTGACCATTATGAAGAGGGTGTTTTAAACGGACTTTCGGTTACCATCGATCAAAGGGGCTATTTTTTGGTTGAAGAATATTATACAGGCGGGAAGCTTGATGGAGTTTCACGGCATTATTCCAGGGGCGGTGTCCTGAAGTCGGTAATTCAATATAAAAATGGGTTATACCATGGACTTAAGCAAGTTTACTATGCAAATGTACCTGGGAAAATTATGGAGGAATCAGTCTATAATATGGGCAAAAAGAATGGGGTTTCCAAATGGTTTGACCAGGAAGGGTATCTGATTGCAGAATACAATTATAAAAATGGTGAATTATCAGGAGAACAAAAAACATTTTATACTGGTAATAAAATCATGACTGAAGAGTCATACATCAACAGTGAACCTGTTGGAGAATATAAAGAATACTATGAAAACGGGCAGATAAAACTCATTGGTGATTATGAGGATGGAAAAAAAGAAGGGAAATGGATCGAGTATGATGAAGAAGGTAATGTAACTAAGGTAACACGTTTCAAAGCTGGGGAGGAGAAGTGATTTTGTGTTATCAGAAAAATTCTGGCCAGCCGTTGTGCCGGCCAGAATACAACCTTGACAAACATTCCTTAATCAGGACTCCTTTTTAGATAACTTCTGCATCCACTTCCAGTGGGTGAGGAATAACACAACACATATTAAAATCAACATACCGCTTACTATTAATGAACGATTGGAGCGATGATTTGCCAATTGAATCCTATCATCCTTAGCAGCCTGGTACATTGCCTGTAACGTTTGGTCATCAGGAACATAAGCCTGTTCTTTCTCCGGTGATTTAAGAATATCCATTTTATAATTCTCAAATGAAACCAGGCTGGGTGAACCAGCCGGAACATAAACTGCATGCATTGGATCACCCAGGTCAATTATTGCATTGACCAGAGAAGCTGCGGAAATCAGAAATGTTATGACTGCTGCAACACAGACTGCATAACCGTAAACTAATGGGACTTTTGATTTTTTTTCCATTTTTTGTAAGTTTTGTGCCGAACAATTTCAGCTGATTAATACTTTAAAATTAATTAATTTTATTAAAATGGTCTGAAAAAATATCCATGCTTAGGAGAAATCTCATCAGGCGGATCATATCCTCCGGGAATTCCAAAAGCTTTTGAATGAAAGAGGTCTAAAGAATTTGCTTCAGCCATAAGCTTTTCGCCACCTTCCTCGTCGCCGGTGCGGTATTTTATCATAGCCAGTTTGCTAAGTACCCAGGCTTTCATCGGCTTCACAGGCTCTGGTTTAGAATTAAGATAAGTATAGAATTCCTTTTCGATTAAGGGTGCTACCGAATCGAGCTGAGCCGGATTTTGCATTGCCTGCATCATATAATACATTCCTAAATTCAGGTACAGAGTATTTTTTTCAGGGTCAAGGTTAATGGCTTTATCAAAGTATTTGCTGGCTTCCTCAACTTTGTCCTGGTAAAGGTAAACTTTTCCAAGACTTGCCAAAACCTCTGCATCATCCTTCAGTTTTTCATTAACTCCTTGCCAGAATATTACATAATCAGCATCTTCTGGCATCAAAATTTCTCTGGCTTTCGCACCAAATAAAATATCAGTTTCTTCCAGCTCCTGGGCATACTTTTCTGCTTTTGCCGAATCGCCCCCCATGGAAGCCGGAAGCACGCCAAAAAATTCAACAAGGGTTAACTTGACTTCATGACAATCTGGTTTGAAATCGAGTACTTTTAAAAATATTTCCTCAACTTCTTGAAGATCTTCAACAACATCTTCCTTTCCCATTTGTAACCCCATGTAGAGATCAAATGCTTCCAGGCCGCCCAAATAAGATAAATAATTCACATTTTCAGGCTCATACTTCACTGCCTGATTTATGTTATTCATTGCATCTTTCATAATTTCAATTAAACTGCGGGGATTAGATAACCCTAAGTGTTGCTGCGTTCTGCAAAGCTCGTACCATGCAAGGCTATTTGTCGAATCTTCGGTAAGAATATATTCAAGGACTACTTTTGCAGAATCAGCTTTCCCATCCATTCTTAATTCGTACGCCTCAAGCACTTTATCTCCCACTTCCTGTCCCGTGCAAGTAATGAAAAATAATGTCGAACATGCCAGCAGAATAACTATTGGCAACATGATTAAATAGTTTTGATAATTGTTTTTTGTTTTCATACTTTTTTCTCCTTCTTTTTTTGTTTTTTAATAATTTCCAGATTATGAATAATTTGTCGGTTATTCATGTTAGTTATATTGATTAAAGAACTGTAGCTCAAAATTCTGATATGAGATCTTTCTGGTTCCCGCTTCTATTTCCTTTATCAGTTTCACAAGGAAATTATTCAATGGGGTTTTAATATCCATTGTATGAGCTTTCTCCGTAATATAGCCGTTTAAAAAGTCTATCTCTGTTTTCCTTCCTGTTTCCAGCGACTGTAAGCTGGAAGATTTAAGCTTCCGGTATTTGAATCCAATAAGGCGGATCAAAAAATGTTTTTTCAAGGTTGCCAGCAGGCTGTTGTTTTCTGCAAAGTCGTAAAAGTCCAGCTTACCAGCATATTTTTCAATTTCGACTCCCAAAGCTTTTCCAACGCTAACTTCTTCACGGATGACATCAATAAATTTGAATTTTTTGAGCCAAACCACTGCATGGATCAACTACTTCAACACAAAGCCCCCTTCTTGCTATATGAGCAGCTGTAATACCTCCAATACCACCTGCTCCGACTACTAAAATTTTTAGTTTTTGTTCATCCATCTTAATTTTATTTTCATAGAATGATTGATTCATTTTATCCGGTTTCAATTCGTTTCAAACATGATCAAAATTAAAATGGAAACACGGCAAATGGAAATTGAAAACTACAAGTAATTAGATAGGATGTATGGAATTTACTTACCAAATTGTCGGCAGGAAATTCTTCATGCAATTTTTACTCAAAACATACTAAGGGGAAGAGGATATAATGATTCTTTGCACAATTTGAATTGTTTAGCAAGGCCAAATTTGCAATATTTGCAATATTTCATTTACTCTAAATTACGCTTTTAAGATCCATGGAGCGATCAGAGATCTTTTTGCTTACTACAAGCAGTGTCAAAGAGCTCATTACGTTTTACATATAACCTATCACACACTTAAAATTCAATCAACCCTACACTTAAATTCATCAATGGAGTGCAAAATCTTATTAAAAAAACGGTTTCGTTCTTTTGCTCCGGTATGGCTGATAAGATTGGACTTTCTTAATAAACCATTCATGTATCTTTCAACAAAATTGCAGAAGAAAGGATTAGTAGTAATTAAAAGACTAAGAACATTGAATGTTAGGTACACCATGGTAGTGCCGTTAACATTGACTAAGATAGTATTGTCGTTCAGCACGACTTCATTCTGATAGAGCTGGAATGAATTCTCAATACCATCGGGTTGTTCTCCATATATATATTTAAACCCATATTCGGCTTGTTTCTGAATATGCTTAATCCATTTCTCTGTTTTGTCACAGAGATTCAACAGGTCATCTTTCTTAGCAAAAAAACCCGATACCCAGTAAAATTCAATCTGCCTGAGCATAATTCTGAATGTATCTTCATTCCATATCTCAATTGTAGGAATTTTGGTGGAAACAGCCAGCACATGCTTACCAATGCGTTCAATATCAGGATCTGCATCATCTATCCTGAATTGTTTTTCTTCGAATTCAGGAAATTGAAACAACGTTTTCTGCCAGAAAAAAACTTTAAACCATGCTATTTCTGGAAATTGGAAATAATGGAAGAAGGGAGGGTCTTTTGCTGCATAAATAATATTCTTTTCTTTTGCAGCATGCACTCTTTTCAAATCCTTAAGAATGACATTAAGCCACTCTCTAACCTGAAATTTTTCAGCTTCCACGGCGTGGCAATTAAATATTACATTCCGGCTTTGAACGTTGAAAAGCGAATCGATCGAAATGCCAAACCGTGTACTCAGTTTATAGAGTTCTTCAAACGATAAGGCCTTTTCCCCCCTGATCCTACGTCGTGTACTATCGTCACTGATTCCCAACACCTCTGAGATTTCATGTACAAAGTAAATATTGGGTGGGAGTTTTTCTTTAATCTGCTGAAACAGAGCTTTTTGAATTTCCGGTAAATGATTCATGCAGTAAAGATACGTTATTGTGGGGTAGAAATCAAGAAATGTTTGAATTTACAGGAGGGATGAACAAAAAACAGCACTAAATTGAAACTCCAGGCACTTTTGGCATTCCAAACTTTTATGCTGAGGGTAGTCGAAACACTGGCCCTGAGTAGTTGCGAAAAGTATAATTTGAAGGAATTATAACTGTTCTGATAGCTCTCTGAAAAAATCAACCCAGTCAATTCCGGCATAACCTTTTCCAAACCTAATAAAGATAAGATTTTTTTTCCGGTCAACATAAACATACTGGCCCAATATCCCTTTGGCGAAAAAAGCCTCCTGGTCATCCAGTACACGCCAGTTGTATGTGTATGGGTAATTTTGTGAATCCCGCGAATCGTTCATGATGGATGTAGACCGCCTGACCCACTCGCCGGGCACGACGGGTTCACCCCTCCAAATACCGTAATTGAGATAAAGCCTGCCAAACCTGGCAAAATCCCGGGCACACCCATTCAAACAACAAAATGCTTTAATTGTATGGTGTTCCTCGCTATCATAGTTCCAGGTTGCCTTATTTTCCATGCCCAAAGGTTTCCATATCTTATCCTCAAAAAAAACATTTAAGGGCATTTCCGTTGCCTTTTCAATTATTAAAGCAAGAAGCTGTGTGTTGACACTGATATAATCATACCGTTGACCTGGCTTTTCTGAAATTTGAGCATCCAATGTATATTTCTTAAGGTTTGTGCCATAATAAAATTTTGCCATGTCGGCAAAGGGATTAAAATATCCCTCATTGTATTTAATTCCCGAGCGCATATTCAAAAGATTCTCAATAGTGATATTGGAAAATCTGTTATCATGGTTTGCCAATTCAGGAAAAAAGTCAGTGATTGGTTGCTTCACACTTTCTATAAAACACTCATTTATTGCAATTCCAGTCAATGCTGACACAACGGACTTTACCACTGAGAATGAGGGTAATATCGAGTCTTTATGGTATCCTTCAAAATACTTCTCAAAAAGATTTGTGTCGTTTCTAATGATAAGAAATGCTGTTGTCTTATGTTGCTGAAGAAATATTTCAACCTCTTTACAATTTTTTGATACATATTTATTCGGAAGGCTAAGTGCAGGAGCATTGTCAGCTTCAGTAAATAAGAATACCGGTGGTTTGTTGGTTATAGTTTCATAAGGAAAACGATAATGATCCTTAACATCAGCAAAATTCCAGGTAACATAGCGGCTAACATAAGAAGTTGGAAAAAAAATAATAAATAATACAATTGCCAGAAGAATAGCTAACAGAAAGGAAAAAATGAAACGTTTTCGGCTCATGAGTTTCGCAAAAGGAAGGCTAAACAGGACAAATATTTTACCACATCGTACTACCCGACTTACTGCTCCTGATAATATAATTCTTATTCAGGGGTTTGTCGTGTTTATCATGCTTCCTGGTGTAATTTCTGTGTATTTTTTTATTTTTAGAACTCTTCGATGGATGAACAGAATAATTAGCCTTAGCATCCAACGTACTTTTAGATGTTGAAGAACAGGAGGTTACAAAAACGAAAAAGAGTATGAACAGAAAACAGATAAGTACCGATGATAATGTTTTTTTCTTCATGGCTTATATTTGAAACGGTAAAGTTAAATAATTTTTTGAATTAAAATATGTAGGTAAAGTTTTTTTTCATATATTCGCAGCAGTAATTGGCGTGTTTATCTTAACTCTAAAGATAACACCTAAGAGGGAAATAGGTGAAAGTCCTATACAGTGCCCGCTGCTGTAATTCCTGATCCCGGAAAATCCGGGATTTCGTTTCAGGTTGTTCTTAGCCACTGTCTGCCAGTTGGCGGATGGGAAGGTAACCTTGAGATCAGGATAAGTCAGAAGACCTGCCTTTACACAACATCATTCAAAACTTTCGGGCGAAAAGCATTGAATAAACTGATTACCAGTTACTTTTTCATATTTGTTCCCTTATGGAATTTTGAATAATGGGCTAATAGTTTTACAACTTGAAGTATAACCGTTTAATAACAGTGTTCAGCATGTCAATGATGATTGCCTCATTGATTAAGCCTACGTATAGTCAAAATAATCAAGAAGATACAGTACGTTTTCTTTTGCCTGTCACCATCCAATCAACTAGCATAAATGATAATACACTGGGATTGAAAGTCTATAAGTTTGATTCACTTACACTTTTAAGTTACAGATCTGCCACATTGGATGATCTGCTCAGGAATCAATCACCCATAGAGGTCATTTCATATGGCCCTGGTAGTCTATCTACGATTTCTTTTAGAGGCACATCGTCAAACCATACCGGTTTGTTTTGGAACGGTATAAGCATCAACCCACCAAATAATGGCATGACAGATATCAGCCTTTTGCCTGTCGCCTTCTTTAGCGATGTGGAAGTGCAATTTGGAGGCTCAAGCCCGGTGTTCGGCAACGGTAATATAGGAGGAAGCATACATTTAAACAATGAACTTGAATACAAACACAAAAATCAGGTAG
Organism: Bacteroidales bacterium; assembly: GCA_023133655.1. Taxonomy (GTDB): domain Bacteria; phylum Bacteroidota; class Bacteroidia; order Bacteroidales; family JAGONC01; genus JAGLWB01. The sequence goes on along the minus strand of JAGLWB010000309.1, from coordinate 3,207 downwards.
GTCTTGGCATAAGTGTCGGTAGCTTTCATGATTACAGAACAAATTTTAGTGCAACATTTTCAAATGAGCAATGGAATTCTTCAACGGCACTTTTCTTTATACAAGCAAAAAATGACTTTCCTTATCAAAACCCAACAAAACCCGGTCAACCTGATGAAAAGGTGCAAAATGCTGCCAGAAAAGGAGTTGGATTACTGCAATCAATAGGATATAATTTTAATAATGGAAATCTGATTGATTTTAATGTATGGCTTCAGCAAATGGATAGGGAAATTCCTTCCAGTATGATCTCCGTCCCAAGTCAGGCCGATCAGTTCGATCGTTCATTACGTGCCTTACTGAAATGGACCAGGTCAATCAACCAGGGTTATTTATTGGTGAAAACTTCCTATCTTGATGATTTCCTGCATTATACCAATGTCATTGATGCGGCTACTTTGTCGATTGATTCAAAAATACATACAAAATCATACATTGCAGAAGGTGAATTAAAGAAACAGATAACCGAAAATCTTAAATTGGGCGGTGGAGTCCATGCTAAAACTGACCAAGCAATAGTGGGGGCATATGACGAAAATAAAAATCAGCTACAAAGCAGCATTTTTATTGCCGCTACCTGGCAAATTCCAAAAATCAATTGGACGGCAAACATGAATATTCGCCAGGGGTGGTCATCAGACTTCAAGGTACCTTTAACGCCATCAGTTGGCTTTGAAGGAGAGCTCAAGAAATGGCTGGCGGTGAAGGTAAGCATTTCAAAAAATTTCAGACTCCCAACCATGAATGAAAGATACTGGGTGCCCGGAGGAAATATTGAATTACAGCCGGAAATAAGCTGGAATGAAGAAGTCAGTCTGATCATCTCAAATAGTAAAGCTGAAAAAGCAGGGGAATGTGAATTGATCCTTACGCTATACAACTCAAACATTGACGATTGGATCTTATGGCTGCCTAATAATGATACGCCTGATATATGGTCGCCTGTAAATATTCAAAAAGTGTGGGCCCGGGGGCTGGAAATTCAGGGTGAAACAAAACACCATATCGGCAATATGAATATCCAAGCTTCAGCATCATATGCTTACACAAAATCTACCAACGAGGAAAAAATCAATGAGTCCTATAAAAAACAATTGATGTATGTCCCTGAGCACAGTGGAAACATTTTAATCAGGTGTGGCATAAAAAACAGTTTCATAAGCTATTCTCATGTATTTACAGGTGACAGGTATGTATTGCGTGATAACAGTGAGTTTTTGCCAGCCCATAACTATGGAAAATTATCACTTACACACCAAATTACCCTTAATAAGTATCAAATTAGTCTTCTGTTCGACATCGGAAATCTCTGGAACAAAAGCTACCAGATAGTCCAAAATTATCCGATGCCGGGAAGATCATATAAAGCATCAATCATTTTCAAATTTTCTAACTAACATGAAAAAAATCCAATCAGTAGCAGTAATCGTTCTAACAAGTCTCTTTTTTTACTATGGTTGTAAAAAAGAAGAAGATCAACCCCAGCCAACACCTCAGGGAAAGTATGAAACCGGGGTTCTTATTTCGAATGAAGGGCCCTACCAAACCGGAAGTGGAAGTGTATCTTATTTTGACAGGCTCACTGGCAAAATTGAAGAAAAAATATTTGAGAAAGCAAATGGTTACAAATTGGGAAATATTGTTCAATCAATCGAATATTTTAGTGACCGCATTTTTATAGTAGTGAATAACTCCAATAAAGTTGAAGTGGTTAACAGCGGTACATTTGAATCGATCGCGACTATTGAGAATATTACATCACCAAGATATTTTCTGGCGATAAATGATCAAAAAGCATATATAACTTCCTGGGCTAATGAAGTGAGTGTTATTGATTTAACTTCATATGAAATTACAAAAACCATTCCAACCCAAACCGGGCCCGAAAAAATGACGAAATGCGGAAATAAAGTGTTTGTTCTGAACCAGGGAGGGTTTAGTGTAGATAGTACAATCACTGTTATTGACGCCGATTCAGATAATGTACTTGAAACCATTTATGTTTATCCAAAACCGACAGGTATCCAGGCTGATTCGAATGGAAAAGTTTGGGTTATGTGCTCCGGAAAAGGATGGAACGGTTTTCCGCAAACGGGAGATAGCGAGGGTCATCTTCTTTGCATTAACCCTGATGATTATTCGATTGAAAAGGACATTGCATTTCCAACATCAACTAACCATCCGGATAAGCTCATCTTTAATGGATCGGTAGACCGGCTATTTTACATTATGCCTGATGGAATTTATGATTTCCCGATTGAATCTGACAACTTAAACAATGCGCCATTCCTGGCTATCAATAAAATGACTTATCAAATAGGGATTGATCCGATGGAGGGATATCTTTACCTGTCTGACCCTGTTGATTTTGCTCAAAACGGTTGGGTCTTTCGCTACAACCAGGCAAGCGGTGCAATGGTTGACTCCATACAGGCGGGGGTTATTCCGGGAGGGTTTCTTTTTAGAACACCAATCCTAATTGCGAATTAAATGTGTAGATTTGCCTGCCGTTTGAAAATCAGCAGTAGATAAAATGATCCCGAAGTGATTATATATTGGTAATCACAGGCTTCGCCCTGGGACCAGAGGGGGTAAAATACCTTCAGGCATTCATTACCCTGAAAGGGTCAAACAGAAATCAAATGAGGTTAAAGGTAAGTGTTTGATAACCAATTCGTAATACAAAAAAATAATTTAATGACACAAAATATGAGTAGTATTAAAGTAAACATTGACTGGATGGAAGATATGGCTTTTGAGACTGAAATAAATGGCCATAAACTAATTTTAGATGCTGACGAATCTGTTGGGGGGAAAGACAGGGGCCCGCGTCCTAAACCACTTACCCTTGTTTCTTTAGGAGGTTGTACAGGAATGGATGTCGTTTCAATTTTGAACAAAATGAGGGTTAATTTTGAATCATGCCGGGTTTCAATTGAGGCAGAGCAAACAGATGAACATCCCAAATATTATCATAAAATACATCTCACCTACATTTTCAAAGGCAATGATCTTCCTATGGCTAAATTGGATAAAGCAGTAAATTTGTCACAGGACAGGTATTGTGGTGTATCAACCATGCTAAGGAACAGGGCTGAACTAACGTATGAAATAGTTATTGAAAAATAAGAAAAAATTAATAAAATTCGTCGGACACCTATAGGTGCC
>JAGLWB010000308.1 GCA_023133655.1 Bacteroidales bacterium | reverse complement strand
TCATATAATGAAAAATAAATTTCATGATTAATTAAATGATCATTGTAATAAAAATTGCCTTTTATATTTTTATAGCCTGTTTCACAAACAGTAATTTCATTAAGTAATTCAACTGATGAGAGATCCTGGGTACTATAAATCAGAATTTTATATCTTTTTAAATCATCAGATATAAATTCCTTTTTCAGAATATACAGTTTTTGATTTTTCCCATAAAAAACCTGAATAATATTGTCGACAATAATTTCATCGTATGGAAAAGAATTATCAGCGCAATTAAAAATTTCAACCCTGTTGTTTTGCGCTATATAGGCAACATCGTGATTCTGATCATATACAACATTCTTAATTAGTGATGGAACAGGGGTGCGGCAATAATCAAAAGTTCCACCATTCTCATCATAAACACAAACAAAACTATGAAAATAATTATACTGATTGTACAATAAAACTTTGTTTGAAGTTAAACAACACACTCCATTAGGAGCAAAACTGCCGATTTGAATAGGATCTACATCTTCGTCAAGTGTGTCAGGATCGAATTTTTCGATATTTCCACCCATGTAATTCAGAGCAAGAACTATATTATTTATACTATCATAGTGCACATCCAATAATCGCTCGTAAAGAAAATGAGTATTTTTAGTTATATTTGTGTCAAGATCATATGAATGTATCCCGTCATCAAAGGCACAATAAACAATATTCTCGATTGGATTAAAACAAAAATTCAATGGCCTTGGGCGCTGATTATCCTGTGTTATAAGAACTGGATTTAATATATCTTCTGAAAAATTATACACATAAACCCCATTAATAGTGCTTGACATAACACTATATCCTAAATAATATCGGTTATTAGTCTCGTCAAAATAACTACACGTTACGCTGTATCCATTAAGATCCTGGATACTAGGATCAGCAAAATCATCATCCGCATTGATCAATATTGCATCTACAGGGACCGCAAAAAGGACTCTTTCCTGTGGCAAGCAATAGATCCATGAATTTGATTCAGGATCTGAGGCTGGTATATAATCAAAATGATGTATAAAATAGTTGTTCCCTCCTCCAACTGTTCCCAGATCCACCAGGTGTGTATTTAAGCACACATGAGAAAAGTCGAAGAGCTTTATTTCTGATTTATCTCCTCCTGTACACACAACTGATAAGTAATATCTATCACGATCAGGATGAATCAATACATCAATATATCCATAGCCAAGGCCTGCTGCTTTTTCATAAATTATCTCCCTGGTGATGATATCAAACTCAAGAAACATTGATTTCAATTGATCGTCCGAATCCCTATTAATCCCATAAAGAATCCAGTATACATGATCATTCTCTTTATTAAATCGAATTTTAGATTGAAGAAGGTGAGTAAATGGTAGTTCATACTGTAGACGAAATTCTTCCTGATCGGTATTGGTATTAAAAACGATTAATTCTCCCGCATCTGTCGCACAGTATAATTCATCGTAGTCTGTATTTGAATTAATGGCTAATCTGTCACTGACATAATCAGGCAGTGACAATCTTTCTTCAGGAAATGCATTACTATAATCGGAAATATATGTTTCACTGATGATTTGATATTGGTTGTTCATGACAAGGATCTTTCTGTCTCCATAGATGTAATATTTATCTTTATTCGGAATATAACAGAATTCTTTTGGCAAGATGCCTTTTGAAAGTTCGGGAATCCATTTTCTTTGGTATAAAAAGTCAGACGGCAGACTTAAAGGATTGATACCATCAGTTTCATCTCCTAAAGATAAATCCTCAATCATAATACAATGCTCAAAATAGGATGAATCTATATAGATCGAATCCTGGGCAGCAACATGAATGACTTTTGAAAAGAAACAAAATACTGTAAGTAACACAATCAGGAATGAACTAATCAATGATTTCCTTGCGAAATCAATACGGGGGGGGTAAGTTGTGATTTCATGATTTACCTGTTTTTAAGTTAATGAATTGGGGTATATATGTTAATCGGAAAAATAGGAAAAGGTAATATATGTAACAACGTGTTGAATTAATACGTTTCTGATCAACAACTAAATTATTTATCCTACATCCGTATTATCGTGCTGCATGCTGCGTTCCACGTGCTGCCTTCAACCCTTACCCTCGCATGGTGAATTCTGAAATCAGCATTCTTTGTTAATAATCAAAAATTTTTATATCTTGTTAAAAAATTATTTAAAATATGACCTCTCAAAAGCCAGCATATATCAAAGCTTTCAATGAAGGATTGATTAAATCGATTAAGGAAAAGCTAATTTCCTCTATTTCAGCGTGTAAGTTGTGTCCACGGGCTTGTGGAGTTAACAGGCTTAAAGGAGAGACAGGATTGTGTAAGACAGGGCTTTATGCTAAAGTTGCGAGTTATAATCCACATTTCGGAGAAGAAGCACCATTGGTTGGTTATTATGGCTCGGGGACAATATTTTTTTCTAATTGTAACTTGTTATGTAATTTTTGCCAGAATTGGGATATCAGCCATGAAGGGCATGGATATGAGGTAGATGATGAAGAGCTGGCAGCGATGATGATACATTTACAAAGGCTTGGCTGCCACAATATTAACTTTGTTACTCCCTCACATGTCGTATTTCAGATCATCAGTGCCCTTGAAATTGCTATTGAGAAGGGATTATCTATCCCTTTGGTTTATAACACCAGTGCCTATGATAGTGTTGAGACAATAAAACTTCTTGATGGAGTTTTTGATATTTACATGCCGGACTTTAAGTTTTGGGATAAAAAGGTAGCCGAAATTACCTGTCATGCCGGGGATTATCCGGAAGTTGCCAGGAGTGCCATCCTCGAGATGCATCGACAGGTAGGCGATCTCCTGTTCGATTCGAAAGGCATTGCAAAAAAAGGACTATTGATCAGGCACCTTGTTCTACCTCAGCAACTATCAAACACAAAAGAAATTATGAGGTTTATATCAGAAAAGATTTCCCGAAATACGTATGTTAATATTATGCCACAGTACCGGCCTTGCGGTAGGGCAGATGAGGTAAAAGAACTTGCGCGATCGTTATCACAGGAAGAGTTTGACGAAGCATTAGCAGTTGCCCGGGAAATGGGTATTTACAGAGTGGATCGTTAATACATAGCCCGGCAATTATGTTCAATCCTTTTTCTTTTTGCTCTGTTTTTTTTCACTCTTTTTGTAAAAATATTCAAGCAGGTATGCAGCAATAATAATTCCAGTGGCTATACTGGCTCCTTTTATATTTGTATCAAATTGCTGAAACAAAAGAGAGAATACGGCGATCAAACATAAAACAGCCCCTATTAATGAAATATACTTCTTTGACCGGGTTTTGTCAGCCAACTTATAATTTGAGTAGTTAACGATAGCAAAGATCAATAAGAATCCGGCACTGCCGGATGTTGAAATGCTTTCAAGATTTAATGTGTTTGCTATCAATAAAGTTAACAGTGCAGTTATAAGTAAGCCAACCGGTTGATTCCAAAAGTATTTCGTGAGCTCATGAGGTAATTCATCGTCTTCAGCCAGCTCGTAATTTACCCTGCTACCACCGTAAAGTGTGGCATTTATTGCTGAAAAAGTGGAAATTAATGCTGTTACACAAATAATTGTGAAACCAATTTTTCCAAGCATTGGTTGAGCTACAAATGCCAAAACATAATCCTCTGCTGTTTCGATTTTACCAAAGGAAACCGAGCCAATGGTTATTATTGCAATTAAAATATATAGGATGATAACGGAAATAACAGAGATATAAAATGCTCCCGGTATATTTTTTTTAGGGTTTTTGATGTTTGGTGCTGCGTTGGCAATGAGTTCAAAGCCCTCGTAAGCAACAAAAATTACCATGCCACCACTAATTAATCTTAGTGGGGCTTCCCAATTTGAAATATCTAATTGATGGAAGAATTCACTATTGGTAATCCCATTTAATCCGATTACAACAAAAAGAGAAAGAATTATCATTTTTGTAAAAACCGCAAATGACTCAGTAATGGTTACCGTTTTGAAACTGATATAATTTAGGATTGTCGAAAAAATTATTATTGCGCTTAGTAGGATATGCTTGTCAATTGAATTATCTCCGGTAATAGTAATCAAATTAACAGCATAAGAACCAAATGCAGTAGAATATAGAGAGAGCATTATAATGTAGCTTATCCAAAGTAAATTGTTTGTCCCCCCGCTAAAAACATTTTTCCCGAACCCCTTATTAATGTAATTTACAGTTCCGCCCGAATTTGGAAAATAGAGAGATAAATGAGCATAGGAATAGGAAGTAAATAGTGCAACAATTCCAGCGATAAAAAAAGCAACAGGTGTTCCTCCTCCTGATAATTCAACGGCTAAGCCTAATACTGCAAAAATCCCACCACCAACCATTCCTCCAATTCCAATTGAAACAGCTTCTTTGAGCCCTATTTTATTTTTATCCATAGTTAATTGTTATAATTTTAAGTACTCAAGGCATTTCCCTTCGGGAGATTGTCGATTGTCGATTGTCGATGTATTGGTTACTTTAAGTACTCAAGGCACTTTAGGCACTCAAGGCACTTCAAGTACTACATATTAATTATTTATCAGTGTAAAAAAACCTGCTTATTAATGCAGTATTATTCTTCTTTAGTGCGTTTAATGGTTCAGATTGTTTGAGCAACCATTTTTGTATTGGTTTTCTGAACAACTGTGCTAATGTTTTTTTTACCGGAGAGTTGGTTTGTTCAAGGCGATGAAAATAATCATTGATAGTGTCCTGTCTGAAATGGATGATTTTTTCGAGGTTATCCCCATCGTCATAATTTCCACAGTGAAAGTTTTTCTCTGCAAAAGCATTTTCAGGAAAGTCTAATTTGCCCAGGCCAAAAATCCGAAAGGACCCGGAGAGAAGGTCTTTGTATAGTATTCTGCAATTTTCACCTCCACCGAGGTTGAAAATTTGGTGATTTAATTCTTTTCGATGATCACAGGCGTTAACCAGTGCTCTGGCAGTATCTTCAGGAGTTGCTATTTCAATAGGTGTATTTAGAGGCATGTGGAACATTAATTTACTTACTTTATGATTCTTGCTGCCCATAATGGCAGTCAGGCGAAAAATTACCCAGTTTAACTTACTGTTTTGAATAAGTTGTTCGGCTTTTATTTTTGTAAGGGCATATTCATCTCCTTCGCTTGGTGATAGCTGGTCCGTAACCTTAATGTCCGGGTTTTTTATCCTATCGCCATATATAGCTATGGAAGAAGAAAAGATAAAGAATGCATTAGGTGAAAATTCTTCTAATGCTTCAATGATGTTTCTTGTTCCCTCAACATTTACATCATTGGCAAGCTTAGGATGATCATCTGCAAGAGGAGGAATTATAGCTGCAAGGTGAATTACAATATCCTGATTTTTACAAGCGATGATTATTTCTTTTTTTTTCGAAATATCACCATAAATAATTTTTACTCTGTTTTTAAGGTTGTTTAATGATTTTGTCGACTTTTTTGATTTTAGATCGAAAGCTGTAATGTTTAACCCATCCTGTTTTATTAATAATGAAAGGAGAGTTGTTCCTATGGTTCCTGCAGCTCCGGTAATGAGTATGTTTTTTGTCATTTAGTATATCTGTTTCAATGGCATATTTTACTATTTTTTTATGCAAATATACAAAGAGAGCATGAAAAATTTATACGAAGGTTTCCTCTGATCTTAAAAAGTCATTTTTTAAGATATCGGGTAAAGCCGGGAAGGATCCTGTCGTCGGGGTATAATTCAGGGAGATCCTGGGTCAAGCCCAGGATGACGGCGCTTACATTTTTCTTTAGTGGGAGGAGGAGGTTTTTGCGTAGCAAAAACCTCCTCCTCCCACTAGTTTCAGACGTTGACACGTCATCCCAGACTTGATCTGGGATCTGCTTGTGGAGGCAACACTGGTTGTTAATGTATGCTTGATCTGGGATCTGATTGTGGAGGCAACACAGGATGTTTTTATAGGTTTGAGCCTGGTTTGCAAGAAGATAACAGCTCGTTATTGACTCTATAAGCTAATAAAATGAACAGGTAAATTTATTTTAGATAAAAAAATTTTTCAAATCCGGGTTGCGAGTTTTTATTAATGCTATTTTCCACTCTCTTTTCCATCCTTTTATTTGTTTTTCTCTTTTTATAGCACTTTGGATATCAATAAACAATTCATAATATACCAGAATATTAACATTGTATTTCCGACAAAACACAGATCCCTTCCCCAAAATATGCGCTTGCATTCTTCGAACAAAGTTCCCTGTCACACCTGTATAAAACACTGTACGCTGCCTATTCGTTAGAATATAAATATAACTTTCTTTCATTTTTAAATTTAACATTAATCCAGAAAAGAAAGATTTGTTCCCACTGAAGAGAGGTTAATTTATAAACAAATGATAGATGCCCAAGGTAAAGGCTGCGTGAGTAAAGTTCGGGGAAATCTTGGGTCAAGCCCGGAAGGATGTTGCCGCCAGATCATAATTCAGGGAGATCCTGGGTCAAGCCCAGGATGACGATGCAAATAGGGAATAAGAAGGGGGGAGGAGTGTTTTGCATATGCAAAACACTCCTCCCCTCACCCATATAAAAAGCAACCGTCATCCCCGCGGAAGCGGGGATCTGCATCTTTTTGACCGTCTATTTTACGTCATCCCAGACTTGATCTGGAATCTGCTTGTGGCCGCTACACTGGATGTTAATGTATGCTTGATCTGGGATCTGATAATGTCATCAATAGTCTTCCGCATTAGGATACCCAAATTAAAGCCATAACATTTATAAATGATTGTCTTTTACACAATTAAAATTTAAAGAAAATTTACCGTACAAAATAGTGAAGAAGAGATACCATTCTTCAGCCAATTATCCCCAAACCAACAGTAATATGGCAAAAATAGCCAGTCCTATTCCAACCCAGTTTACCGGACGAAGATCCTCCTTAAATACAAAATATGCAATTAGTGAAGAGAGTGCTATTACAGCGGCATAATAAATAGGAACAAAGAAAGTAATATCAAATATGCTTAGTCCTTTTAAAAAAAACAGGAGTGTCCACCAGTTTAATAAACCCAGAATTATTCCTCCAACAATGTTTTTTACCCGAAATTGAAAATTTTCTTTTGAACGCCAAACTAATTGGGCAATAATTCCTAAGACTAATGCTATTGAAAATGCAGTTGCCAGAAATAGAACAAACTCATCATTGATAAAATAATGTTGAGCAAATTTCATGGCCGAAACATTAAACCCCGATGCCAGGAAAAGAAAAAATGGCAGGTAATAGTATTTGGTGGTAATTTTAGGTCCGTCTTTTTTTTGAAAGGTCAGGTAAAAAGCAAATAATGCTAAAACAATACCCATTATTTTAAAGGTTGTCAATGGGTCGTTGAACACCAGGAACCCTAGAAGTATTGGAATTACAATTGCCATTCTTCCGGAAATGGCGGCAATGGCAATACCCGAATATTGAGTAGTTAATGCGAATAAATACAACCCAATGATCAACGAGAAAGCAATCACAACCGCAAAAGGGAACCATGACCTTAATGGTAATGATGAGAGCGTGAAATTGCCGTATTCCATAATAAATCCATATCCGGCAGCAACCACATAATTAATGGAAATAGCTTGTAGGTTATTGATTTTAAATTTGTCAAATAGTTTAAGGGTGATAATAAAGGAGGTTAAGCAAAGTATAGCTAAAATAAGGTATATCATCACACAATCATAATAATTATCAAATTTGTTCCTTCAGCTTTTCGATCGATCGAAGGATCACTTCCTGAGTGGCTGGTAATGAGAATTCAGGCTCTGTCGTATGGTCGGCGATTGCGGAGATGGCATCTTTTATAGCCAACCAAACTGAGAAAGAAAGCATAAACGGTGGTTCACCAACAGCTTTGCTTTTTTTAATATTGTTTGGGTTAGGGGCGTCTTTTAATAAATTTACCCTGAAATCAAGGGGGAGGTCGTTGATTGTTGGTATTTTGTAAGTATCAGGAGAATGGGTCAACATTTTTCCATTACGATCATATTTTATTTCTTCAATAGTACACCACCCAACACCCTGAATAAATCCTCCTTCTATCTGGCCTATGTCTATACTTTTATGAAGTGAATTCCCAACGTCGTGGAGGATATCTGTTCGTAAAACCTGATGATGCCCGGTTAAAACATCGAGTAGGACTTCCGAAACAGCCATACCATAGGCATAATAAAAGAAAGGTTTTCCTTTCCCCTTTTGTTTATCAAAGAATATACCAGGTGTTTTATAGAATCCTGTTGCACTGAGGCTGATTTGATTAAGGTATGCCAAACTGATCAACTCTTTGAATGACTTTTTACGCTCACGATGCATCTGATCAACAACATAATTATCTTGAAACAGAACTGAACCTTCAAAAGATGGCTTTTGAGGATGATTTTTGTTGATTTCCTGTAGAAAAATTTCAGTTAGGCGTGATTTTAGCTTGTCGACAGCATTTTTAACTGCCATGCCATTAAGATCGCTCCCGGAAGAGGCTGCCGTGGCAGAGGTGTTAGGGACTTTTGATGTACTTGTTGCAGCAACCCTGATTTTATCCATATCTATACCTAACTCAGAAGCAGCAATGGTCACTATTTTTGTATGAAGGCCTTGTCCCATTTCCACGCCCCCATGAGTTATCAAAACAGAGCCGTCTTTATAAATATTTACCAGTGCCCCCGCCTGATTGAGGAATGAAGTTGTAAAAGATATCCCGAACTTAACGGGGGTCAGTGCCATCCCTTTTTTAAAAAACTCATGGTTAGTGTTGAACTTGTTTATTTCTTCTCGTTTATTATAATATCCGGAGGTTGTGATGAGTTTTTCGAAGATGCTGAACAGGCGGTTGTTTTCAATTTTTTCACCGTAATAAGTTATGTTTCTGTCATCCATGCCATAAAAATTACGGCGACGGATTTCTGCCGGGTCTATACTCAGTTTCCTGGAAATGCGGTCAATTATTGCTTCGATCACTGCCATTGCCTGCGGTGCACCAAATCCTCTGAAAGCTGTATTGGATGGGTGGTTTGTCTTCCACATTTTACCTGTCAAATGCAAATTGGGAATAAAGTAGGCATTATCAATATGGAACATAGATCGTTCAAGGATAGCATTGGATAGATCAGTTGAAGAGCCGGCATCACCATTGAGTTCAACTTTCAGGGCATTGATCATACCGGCTTGATTGAATCCCACCTTGTAAAATGATAGAAAAGGGTGCCTTTTTCCTGTGATAATCTGGTCCTCATCCCTTAGAAGAGATATTTTTACAGGAAGCCCGGTTGCTGATGCAAGCAATGCTGTCCAGGCAGCCACCTGATTCGGTTGGGATTCCTTCCCGCCAAAGGCCCCGCCAATCCTTTTTACCACCACTTCAATCTCATTTTTCTTTCTCCCTAAAACCCCTGAAACAATTGACTGAACTTCTGACGGGTGCTGTGTTGAACTGTAGATAACCATCTCATTTCCTTCGCCCGGAATACTCAGGCATGATTGGGTTTCAAGATACCAATGCTCCTGTGCACCCGTTTTTAGTTCCCCTTCCAGATGAAAAGCAGAATCGTTAAAGGCTTTTTGAAAATCACCGCATTCCATAATTCTTGGAGTGGCAAGCAGTTGATTTTTTTCCATTGCATCTTCAATGTTTAATACCGCTTCCAAAGGCTCATAATCAACCTCTATTAACTGTTCAGCCTTGAGGGCAATTTCTTTACTCTCAGCAGCGATAAGAAACAGAGCCTGTCCAATGAAAGTCACCTCCTTTTCAGCAAGGCATACCTCATCTTTTACAACAGCTCCTACTTGATTCTCGCCCGGGATATCGTGGTAACAAAGAATGGCATGAACACCTTTTGTTTTTTTTGCCCTCCCTAAGTCATAAGAAATGATATTAGCATGAGCAAATGGACTAAAAACTACATGGCCGGTCAATAACCGTGCATGGCTGTCAATATCATTAACATAAACAGCTTCGCCGGTTACGTGCTGCAGTGCACTATCATGTAGTTGTTGCTTGTTCATCTCCTATTATATAAATACGTAATTCGTAAAGCATAATTTAAAGTATCTTAAACGTCATTGTAAAATTTCATCAGAAGGTTTCTGGCCATGAGCCTTCTGCCTACATCAGAAGCCCGCGCATCTGTAATAGGCATAAATTCATCATATAGTATTTTCATGGCTGTTTCAATAGTCTCCCGTTCGAATTTCTTTTTCATTAAAAACATTTCTGTTTGAACTGCTTTTTTTGGCATTTCTGCCATACCCCCAAAAACTAATGCGATATCAGTTATTTTTTTTTCATTATCTAATTGTAGCCTGAATGCACCACTTACCGATGAAATGTCCAGCTCTTTTCTTTTGGATAATTTATAAGATTTAAAAATAACTCCTTTCATGGTTTTTGGAATAACAATACGATAAATCAACTCATCGGGATTAATATTGGTTTTACGATATCCTTTGATGAATGAATCGATGGATTGGGTTCGCTCTTTGTCACCACTTTTTAATATCACCTTTGCTTTTCTGGCTATTAATACCGGCAACGTATCGCTTATCGGTGATGCAGTACCCAGGTTTCCGCCGATGGTAGCTATATTTCTGATCTGCAGTGATCCGAAATATGATAAGATATGGTGAAGTTCCGGGATTTTGTTATCAACAATTGTCTTAACCTCTTCCATCGACAGGCCTGCCCCTAAGTAAATGTTTGCTTGATCTTCCGAGTGCCCTTTTAACTCCCGGAGTCCGGAAATATCAATAATTTCTTCGAGAAATTCTTGCTTTTTTGTTTGTTTGATGGCAATATCACTACCTCCGGTTACTATGTGTGCTTTGGGGTATTGTTTGATTAATGAAAGAGCATTATGAAGCGTTGCCGGCCTGAAATATTTTTGTCCTTGTGATTCTATTGCGATTGATTTTTCCAGACTGCCAAGAGCTTTAAAAATATTTTCTGCTTTCTTTTCTTTTACTGTAAGCTGATGACTTTTAATATTAGCACAAGCTTTTTCGGCTGCTTCAATGATGGGGCGGTAACCGGTACAACGGCATAAGTTTCCAGTTAGGGCATCATTGATAATTGTTTTTGAGGGATTATCATGGTTTTTATAGAGCGCGAAGAGCGACATGACTATTCCAGGTGTGCAATATCCGCATTGACTCCCAAATGATTGAATTATTTCTTTTTGTACAGGATGAAGCTCCCATTGATCGCCATTTTTTTCTGCCAGTCCCTCAACAGTGATCAATTGTTTACCGTGTATCATTGGCAAAAACAAAAGGCAGGATGTTACCGCTTTATAGGTGAATGAACCATTTTGATTATATTCGGCAAGCACAACGGTGCATGCACCGCAATCACCTTCGGCACACCCTTCTTTAACTCCTTTATGGCCGGGCAGGGACCGAAGATAATTCAGAACAGTTGTTGTGGGTTTGTATTCAACACTTTTTGAAAAGTCAATTTCAATCAGGTTATCGTTAAGAAGAAATTGAATTATGTGTTGTGGTTGCTTCATTTTTTTACACAGTGTTTTTTACATCAATCAACTTTGCAACTATACTCAGAGCAATCTCAGCCGGGGTTAGCGCTTTGAATTTTATACCAATAGGCATATCTATTTTGTCTATTTGTTCCTTTGTGAGTTGGTGTTTTTTCAGGAAGTTTTTCCTGGCAACGGCAACCTTATTTTTGCTGCCAATCATCCCGAGGTAAGCATGTGGTTTCGTTGCACATATTGCTGTAACCTCTTCATCTTTAATGTGTTTTGGGGTGACTACTACAATGTACGTGTTGTTGTTAAACTCCAGGTCATTAATGGCGGTAATGTAATCTTTTTGTATTGTAGTAGCCTGTTGAAGCTCAAATTCCTGAAAGATCCCATCACGCTCATCGATCACTGTAATGGAAAAGCCTAATTGGGCAGCCAGCTCAGCTACCGCTTTTCCTACATGTCCGGCCCCAAAAATAAACAACATGTTGGTTTGAACGATAGGTTCAATAAAGATTTCGACCTTTCCACCACAGCTCATATCAAGGTCGTCCTTTAATTCATAAATGAATTTTCCCGGAATATTTTTTTTAATCATTTCAACGGCTGACTCCATTGCTTCTTTTTCCAGACTACCACCTCCAATTGTACCAATGATTTTTTGATCCTCAAAGACAATCATCTTAGCACCGGCTTTTTGTGGAACAGACCCATGTGTTTCAATTACAATGCAGAGTGCAGCTTTTTTTTGCTGTTGTCGAATCTCTTTTATTTTGGAGAATATATCTTCCATATAACTCTGTTTAATAAGCTTGATAAAAAGTGAGGTGCCTTTGCGCTATGGCTTCCCAGCTATATTCATCTTGTATAGTTTTATAAGCAGCCTTTCCAATCTTGTCGCTGAATGTATTGTTTGTAAGAAGTTTAATCATTGCATTTGCGAACTCTTCCGGGTTCTTTGGGTCAATGAGTATGCCATTTTCATCGATATTGATTACATTGCGTATTCCTCCAAATTTCGATGCAACAACCGGCCGGCCACAAGCCATTGCTTCCTGGGTTGTCATACCAAACGGTTCAAATAGCGAGGGCAGGACAAAAAGCTCCGACTGTTGGTAATTGGCCGCCATATCCTCATCAGCCACATACCCAATAATTTTAACTTTTTCTTCCATGTTTTTTTCTTTGATAATCGTGCGCATTTTTGCAAAAACACCAAGCTCTCTTTGTTTCGGTTTTGGCGATCCTCCTCCGATAACAAGATCAATATTCTTAATTTCTTTAATTACAAGAGCAAATGCTTCAAGCAAAAGGTCGTGCCCTTTGTTTGTATCAATACGGCTCAGGCAATAAATATATTTATCAGGCAAAACGGAACGAATATTTATATCTCCTTTATCAGGTAAATGAAATCGATGTACGTCAACTCCGGGTGGAATAGTAACAATATTATCAGCTTTGAAATTATAGAGATCAAATAATTTTTCCCTTTGAAGGTCGGTTGTAACCGACTGTGCATTTACAGTGCTAAATACCCTGAGTTCTTCGCTGATACGATGGTTGAAGTTAAACTTTTTCTCCATCTCTAATGGGTCACCTCCCATTTGATCTCTTTTCCATGCACCAAGTGAATGTGCAGTAAAAAAACATGGTTTTTGAAATACTTTGGCTACATCAACAGCCACAATACCAGCATCAACATAATGGCCATGATAAAGATCATAGGATAAATGGTTGTTTCTAATAAAGCCTATCATGTTATCAGCCAGTTCGGGCAGCACATCATAAATAAATTCTTTAGGAATAAACTCCCATTTCCCTGCCGGAACCCGAATTACACGAACACCGGGGTTATCCGGAACCGGATCGATCTGTTTTTTGCTTTTATCGAACCACCGCGTATAAATATCTACATTAATCCCTGTTCTCGCAATTGATTTGGCCAGTTCCAGTACATACACAACCTGCCCTCCGGTATCTGTCTGTCCAAGTTGAGGAACAGGGTCGAAGTATCCATGCGTGCTGAGTAATGCTATATTTTTTAATCGTTGTGAAGCCATAATTAGTTAAGTTCCAATGGTTTTTAGATTTTCTAAAAAAAAAGCTACAAGCTACAAGCTGCAAGCCATAAGTTAGGAGCATGGGGATGCGGCCCCGACTTCTCTCTTATCACTTCGAAACAGCGTCAAAATTTTTTGTAATAATTATATCTGCAAGTGTTTTATGTTTTGAAATAATTTCATGTTCTATCATTAATATTTTCTCGAGAAATTCATCTTGTTTCTCCCGTGCTCTTTTTTTCCTTGATTCTTTGGTATCATATATGTCCCGGTCGATGAAAATTCGCATATCCGCTTGTTTAAGGCTTGTTGTGTAGGTGCCTTCGGCAATAAACACATTATATTTACTTAAATCAACAGTTTCCTTTCCAATTTGGTCTGCATTAAAATCGACCAACGGTTTATCGATTATTGTTTCACCTGTTTTGATTTGCCGCAATTCGTTATCCAACAAATCGAGTTTGACCTCCTGGATACCTACCCAGTTAATGTCTTTTTCCCGTTGCTTTGCATTTGTTTTTGGGGGGTAAACAAAATAGTCGTCTTGCTGGAAGATGAAGGTTTCAAATCCATTTTCCATCAATTTTTCTGCGATAGAGGCAGCGATCTCTGATTTTCCTGCACCTGATTCTCCGGCTATTGTTATGATGAATTTTGTTTTTGCTTTCGCTATTTTAGGCAGTAAAATTGTTACTACCTGATTTGCAGCTTTCCTGTGGTTATTATCAAGAATAAGAATATCACCCTTCATAAATACAAAATTTAAACAGTCTTTTATTTTTTTTGGTCAAATTTACAATTTTTATTTAAGTTTGAACCGCGCGACAACCCACGACTTTAGTCGTGGGCTAAATTCGATTATGAAATGATGATTGACCTCTTTAATAAATTCAAAGCTGAATTATCAGGATTATATGAAGAGAAGGAAATAAGCAATCTTCTCTACATATTATTTGAAGAATATGCCGGCCTGAAAAGAGCTGAATTGGCTATTAGTAATGATCTGATCATTACTGATCGTATTAAAAAAAAACTAGAAACAGCCGTAAATCACCTCAAAAATTATAAACCTGTTCAATACATAATTGGTAAAGCCTGGTTTTATGGCCTCGAACTATTTGTAAACGAAGATGTATTGATCCCACGACCGGAAACAGAGGAGCTGGTTGACTGGGTTATCAAAAAAAACAGAAAAAAGAAGAACCTGACAGTTATCGATATTGGAACAGGATCCGGTTGTATAGCCATTGCCATTAAAAAGCATTTACCATCTTCATTTGTAACCGCTATTGATATTTCAGGAAAAGCGCTGGATGCTGCAAGTAGAAACGCCAAACAGCATGATGCAGAGGTTACCTTTTTGTCAACCGATATTTTGAATGAAGCAATGGTAAAAAAAATATCAAAATTTGATATTATCATCAGCAATCCCCCTTATGTGTTAGAATCGGAGAAAAAGGTAATGAAGCCCAATGTGCTTGATTATGAACCGGAAAGTGCATTGTTTGTTGATGACGGTCGTGCTTTGATGTTTTATGAGGCTATTGTTTCATTTGTCGGCAATCATTTGAAGAGGGGAGGAGAGCTCTATCTGGAGATCAATGAGAAGAAAGGGGCTGAAGTAGCGTTACTTTTGAAAAAGAAGGGGTTTGGGGAGGTTGTTTTGAGGAAAGATATGCATGGGAAGGATCGGTTTGTTTTTGGGAGGTTGGGATATCAGGTAAAGGGTAAATGGGAGGCGGGGATCGGGAGCCAGTAGCCAGTAGCCGGTAGCCGGGAGCCAGTAGCCAGGATGACGGGAAACAGGAAACAGGAAACGGGAAACGGGAGACGGAAATCGGTAGCCGGTAGCCAGTAGCCGGGAAACAGGAATCGGGAATCGGAGTCGGGAGGAATCAGCAGCTATCGCCGAATATATGCTCCAGCATCTTAAATGTCATGTTATAAATTCCCGGGCAATGGCTCTCTTTTGGGCCAGCGATATTCAGGGTTTTGATCTGATGGTTGATTATCCGTTCAACTACAAGTTTTTTATCTGCTTCACAGGAAAGATCAATCTCAAAAAACGGTTTATGGTGTTTTTTCAATAGTTTCAGGGTGAGTGAAGTGCTGTGGAAAAATCAAGCGCTGCCCGGTCGACTCCTGTCTGACCGCCTGAAATGATTTTGTTGATCCTGAGCGATTTACGTTTACTCAAGGCTATGTTAAATTCCCCGCAGCTTGCTGCGTTATCATTTTTTGTATTATTCCTTTTTATACCTCGCAGGTTGCTGCGAGGACTTTGATTAGTCTTAAAAAACAGTATTATGGAATGATTACCTTTGAAACATAAGAGTTATCCTGATATAGTAATGTGATGAAATAGATTCCCTTAGAGAGATTGTTTAGATTTAGTGTAAATCTTTTATTACCAATTATATTATATGAACTAACTTTTTGAACACAATTACCTTTAATATTATATATTTCAATATCAAAATTTTCTGTATTTTCTGTTAGCATGTCTATAAAGAAAATTCCAGTAGAGGGATTCGGATAAATTTTGAATAATTGACTAGTATTCGATTCATTTATTGATGAGTTGTCGATTATTGTTATATTGATAGTATCTGAACTGGAACAATAATTAGAATCTGTAACATCTACATAAAAGGTATGAATGCCTTCTCCATAAGTGATTCCATCAACGAACAAAGTTTGTTCGATCGAGCCATTATTCCATAAATAGGATGAATAGCCAGAATCGGCATCTAAAACCAGTTGCTGATCAATATTAATGATTGTGTCATTACCTAAATTTACAGGTTTTTCTAATTCAATAAGTGTTATTTCAGATGTATATATATCATAATCTATATAATTTATAATTATCGAGTATGTGCCAGCTGTTAATTGGGTAAATAAATTATCTTCAGTAAAACTATTACCTCCATCAATAGAATAAAATAAATTGTTATCAGGAACACCAGATAATAAACTAATTAAAATTATTCCATCGTTACCATTATTACAAGTAATATCTGATTTTATTATTTGACACCCAATACCCCCTGTAATTGTTTTTAAAAGATCAGGTGAACAGGAGCCAATAGGATAAGCTAATGCATAAGCTATCAATTTATTTGAAACCATCACTTTATAAAAATTTTTTGATGTTTGGGTTTCCTGTTCAATCCAATTAAGACCGCAATTATAGGTTTTAAAAATTTTCCCATTAGTTCCGACCACATATCCTAATCGTTCATCATAGAAATCCATATCATATGCAGTGAATGATGTGTCAATGATATATTGCTTCCAGGAAATTCCACCATCAAAGGTTTTGAATATTCGTCCGGTTTTACATAAAATGAATCCGAGAGTATCGTTGAAAAAATGGATATCTACAAATCCATAAATTGTATCTATAGCAATATTATCCCAGGATGTACCTTGATTAAATGTTTTTAATAGATGCTTCTCGTTGGGATTATCAGCTTTCTTACATAATATATATCCAGTATTAGCGGTTGGGAATCTAATTCTCCCACCAGAAAAATCGTAATCAACAGTTATAAATATTTCATCAACATTACCATTTTCGTATTTAGCAACTCGGTCTTGCTCGCCAAAATAGGCATTAACTATCATATATGCTAAGTTATAATTAGTGAACCATATATCACGTACATACGGATATGTATATCCCAAAGAAGTCCAACTAGCACCTCCATCCACCGTTTTTAATAAGAAACTACCATAATGCCCCCAATCATCATCGCTATACTCGCCAATGCAATAACCAGAATCTGCATTAAAGAAAAAGAAATAGCGATGCTGTATAAATGCAGTTTGTCCATAATAGTCATATGTAAATCCCCCGTCAGTGGTTTTCGTCAAATAGCCCTCCCAATAATGGGGAGAATACCATACGCTATAACTATAAAAACCAATTACATCATTAATCATTTCAACATCGCAGGTAGCACACCACCCAAAACTATTACATCGTACCCATTGTGGAATTCCGACGAAGGAATTCAGTATCAATATAGACAATAATATGCACTTTATAAGTAATCTATAATATTTCATGATCAATAGGCATTAATCAATAAAATTATAGTAACTAATCAGTGTTAAAGATAAGATAAAATTTCCAAAAATTGGGGATGTTGACAGGTTTTTTTTATTTGTTTTTTCTGTTTCCAGAAAATCAACTGTTATTAACAAAAAACTTCGTCCTGTTTTAATAAAAAACTTTTGCAAACACTTGGTTTCCTGATTATTTTCGAGTTGCTTTGTAAGAAATAATGTAAGGAGATTGGATAAAGATCATATCCAACACCGCATGGGAAGAATCACCAACTATCACAAAATATTTTCTCCAGCATCTTTAACGTCATTTCATAAATTCCCGGGCAATGGCTCTCTCTTGGGCCGGAAATGTTCAGGATTTTAATCTGATGGTTGATCAACCATTCAACTATAAGTTTTTTATCAGATTCACAAGAAAGATCAATCTCAAAAAATGGTTTGTGATGTTTTTTCAGTAGTTTCAGAGTGAGTGAAGTGCCGCGGTCAAGGGTTTTATGGTAAAAAATGAGAGTACCATCACACACTTGTACATTCTTTTCTGTCCGGAAAGCATAGTTACTGGAGCTTGTTTCTATAAGTGGATATTTATCTGAGATCGTACCGTCTTCTGCCTTCCTCTCTTTTGGACAAAAACCACCACAAACAATATTATTCTTCAACGAAAAATCAAGCGCTGCCCGGTCAACTCCTGTCTGACCGCCTGAAATGATTTTGCTGATCCTGAGTGGTTTAGGTGTGCTCAAGGTTGTGTTAAATTAATGTAAACCAATGTTACATACATTTCCTCAACAAGCTTCATATATTTTTCTCCAGGTGTTGCCATTTTTCTTTCTTCCTTTTATGTGCTTAAACTCTATTATCACGTTGTGCTAAAACTCTATTATTATGCATAATTAATATATAATATTGTATTTCAACACATTTACGAGAATGTTTCTAATCTTACCATCTCTCTTTTTCCCATTTGCACCCTCATCCCTGCAAGCAGGGATCTTTTTATACGCACGGAAAGCTC